>JAJDOL010000275.1 GCA_022340195.1 Chromatiaceae bacterium | reverse complement strand
TGTTGGTCGCTGAACCTGGCAAAGAGAACGACGGATTTGAGGAGCGACGCCCCGGCGGCAGCAAAATCGCGTTGCTCCTCTGCGATCCTCCCCAGCTGGTGGTAAGTACCCGCCGCCCCGTGCTCGTTGCCCTGCTTTTCTTTGATCGCCAGGGACTTCTTGTACCAGGCCTCGGCGCTGGCAAAATCGCGTTGCTCCTCGGCGATCATCCCCAGCTGGTGGTAGGTGATCGCCGCCCCGTGCTCGTTACCCTGCTTCTCGACGATCGCCAGGGACTTCTTGTACCAGGCCTCGGCGCTGGCAAAATCGCGTTGCTCCTCGGCGATCCTCCCCAGCTGGTGGTAGGCACCGGCCAGCCCTTCCTGGTCGTCTGTGTCTGCTCGATTTGTTGCATAGGCCTCGAACAGCTGCCGCGCCGCGGCGAAATCGCGGCGGTTCAGGGCGAAGGCCGCCAAGGACTGGGTCAGGGCCGCGACATGGGCGTCCATGCCTGATCGGGCGGCCTGCGCCAGGGCCTGGTGAAAGCTCGCACCATGGATGGCGAAGGGTCCGCGCTGCTCGTGCAGCTCCTTGGAGGCCAGCTGATCGGCCAGGCGCCCCATGAAATCCACGAAGCCGCGTTGCGCAACCGCCGCCGCCGGGTGGCGGGCAGCGAGAAATCCGCCCAGGGCCGGGTGCATGCGGTAGATGCCCTGGCCCTCGGCATGCAGGAGCCCACCGGCTTGCAGAGCGGCGAAGCACTGATTCAGCGTCTGGCGTTCCGTCGGGGTGCCGCCAAGCTTCGCCATCTGCTCCAGGTAATCGATGTCCACATAGCGCCGGTGCAGGCCGATCAGTGGCAGCACTGGGGCGAAGGTCGCAGGCAGGCCCCGATCCAGCAGCTCCAAGGCAGCAAAGATGCCTCGGGTGCTCTCGTCGCCTTCGGCCCCGGCGAAGGCCTGCTCCAGCTCGGTCAGGAGCTGCTCGGCCGGTACCTCACCCAGACGCAGCAGCACCGCCCGCATGGCCAGGGGGTGGCCGTCGAGCGCGTCCATCAGGGCGCTGTAATGGGTGTCGGTGCGGTCGGGGTGCAGCCCCAGATCCGCCACCACGGCGTTGCAATACTCCCAGCGCTCCTCGCCCTGCAGCCCGCCCAACGGCAGGCGGTAGACCTCGGTGGGGGCGAGCCAGGACTCGGGCGCGCGGCTGGTGATGAGGAGCTTGCTCCGCCCCCCGCGCAGATCCTTGATCAGGGTCTTGAGCTGCTGGCGGTCCTCCTCGGGGAGCAGCGGCGTGACCTCGGTGCCCGTGATGCCAGCGGCCGACTCGAAGTTGTCCCAGACGATCAGCATGGGCGTCTCGCGCAGGGCCTTGGTCAGGGCCGGCAGCTTCTGCTCCAAGGGCGCGGCGGTGGCCGCGTGGCCGAACAAGGGCTCGATCAGGGCGTTGACGACGAACTCGGCGCTGCGGATGTCCTCGAAGGAGAGCCACAGCACAGTGGCGAATAGGCCGCCATCGGCGGCGCGGGCGAAGCCGTTGGTTTGCTGCAGCCAGTGCAGATAGCCCTTGGCCAGGGTGGACTTGCCCACGCCGGCCATGCCGTGGATCAGAACCGCCGCTTGGGGCTGGTGCAGGAACGCGCGCTCCAGGGCCTGGATGGCGCGCTGGCGCCCGATGAAGCCGTAGTCGCCGAGTACCTGCGTCTCGGCGGGCAGCAGGTCGTTCGCGGCGGGGACGGCCTCAAGGGCATCCACGGGCAACACCAGGGCCTCCTGCTGGTAGAGCACCGGCACCAGCCAGTCCTGCAGTGGATGCACGCCGCGGGCACACACGCGCTCGTCGCGCAATCGCATGGCCTGGCGTCCGGCGCGGCTGGCCTCGGCCACCTCCCCGCTTTCGAGCAGGCGCGTGTAGAAGGCAGGCACGAACTGCTGGGCGCCGCTGACATAGAGATTGTAGCCCATGGCCACCACGGCCCGGATGCCCGTCTTGAGCAGGGCGGCGGCAACCGAGGCGAAGGGGTCCTCGGCCCGCTCGTCAATGCGCGCCGACTGACAGGCGTTCAGGACCATGATGGGGATGCGGTGCTCGCCGAGCAGGGCAGTGAGCTTGTCGGCACCGATGGGGTCTTCCTTGCCCGCCTCGGTCTCGAAGATCAGGCGGCCTTCGATGCCCCGGTAGCTGTGGGGCGATCCGCTGTAGGCACCCTGTCCATAGCCCCCGTGACCGTCGAAGTGCACGATGTGGTAGAAACCTGGGCGTTGGCGCAGATGTGCTTGCAGCTGCGCGAAGGTCGGCGGGCGCAGCACGTCGATGCGCACCGGCAGGCGCTTCGCCTGCACCTGCTCGACCAGGGGACGGGCCAGGGCATGGTAGCCCACATCCTCCGCGCCATAGGGGCGGGCGATGATCAGCAGGATGTTGATGTGGTTCGCGGGCAGTTGCTCGGGCAACGCCAGCGGATCGTGTAGCGCACCGAGCTGGCGCTCGATGCGGCAGCTGTGGGCCAGGGTGGTGCCATCGGGGTCGCGCAGCGCCTCCCACGGCCAGCTCAGGACGCGCGGATCATCGCTGGCGATCTTGACGGTGAGGTGCTCCAATCCCTCCCGGTACGCACGCTCGTACCACAGGAGGGGCTGGCCGGTGAACAGGCGCTCGAAGCTCTCCTCGCCCCAACCCCTGAGCGCCTTCTGGATCCTTTCGGCAATCTCCGTATTGGGCGGGAAGGGATAGTCCAGAAACTGCTCCAGGTACCAGCCGAGGTCCTGCAGCAGATGACTGTTCGGGCGCCCTTCGACGGCAACGCCATCGGGCGGCGTGAGTACGACCGCCTCCGAGCGCTTGCCGTCCGGGCGCAGGACCCGGAACCTGTGCTCTTCCGTGTGGCTAACGATTAGCGTCTGGGCCATGATCCTGTCCTTGTTGCGGCGTCCTTACTCGGAATTTGTCCCTTGCGTAAACTTTGCCCGCCAGGGAAATAGCAATCCTAATGTAGTGAGCCGTCTACATAGTGTCTACAAACTAAAAACGCAAAAATTACGGAGACGTAACCAACTGAAAATATGGAGCTGGCGATAGGATTCGAACCTACGACCGGCTGATTACAAATTGGCCGACAACACTGTAACCTCGTGTTTTTATAGCGTAATTGAGCGCACTGGAGTGCACTGGAACGCACAAGAGATTTCTCTACAAAACATCGAATTAGCGCTCATCGGCGCACTGCGGCGAACATAAGGGAAATTCCGTGGTGTTCCGCCAGTGTTCCGATTTTCTGCGTACCCCGGCGCTTCGTCGGCATCTTTGCGAGCTCCGCAATTACAGCTCCGTCTTACGGTGGACATTGACAATACGCCACGAAAGTCGCCGGGCAGCGGTTCGGGACGTGGTTCGGCCTCTGCGATCTGACCGTCGCCCAACACTGCTATTCGCCATCGCATCACCCTTGGGGGAAACCCTATTGGCATACCTTCAAACGCTGGCTCTGCTTCTCTGCTCGGATCTCGTTCAGCCCTCTGAAGATGGAAGGCACCCCGTGATCACTTGACACTATCACAGAGATGCAACCAAAATGGTTGCGTCCTTGCGTGAGAGAAATCCTGATGTCATCAATCACCATAAAAGACGTACCGGACAGGCTGCTCGAGCGTCTGCGTCGACGGGCCCAAGCGGACAAACGAAGCATGAACCGGGAAGCGATCCACCTGTTGGACTTGGCCCTCACCAACCAATCATTTGACCAGGGGGTTGGTGGCAAAAGCCGGGACATCGAAGACCAGATTCAAGCCTGGCGGAGACTTGCGGGGCAGTGGGACTCTGATCTCGACACCACCGCTGAGATCGAGCAGATCTATGCCGCACGCACTCCTGGACGGCGAGTCGACTTATGAAGTTGCTGGATACGGATGTCTGTGTCGAGCTGCTCAGGGGTAACGAACAGGTCATCGAAAGCCGGCGGCGGACACTGGACGAGGTGGCAACGACCTGGATCACGGCCTGCGAGCTCTCCTACGGGGCAGCCAAGTCTCGCGCTCCCGCGAGAAATCAGACGCTCGTATCGGAGCTCCTTGCGACCCTGCGGGTCGTTGGGTTGGATCACCCTGCCGCACAGGTGTTTGGCCGGATCAAGTCGGTTCTGGAGCGCGCGGGCAATATCCTCGCCGACGCAGACCTCATGATCGCGTCAATTGCCCTAGCCCAAGGCGCCAGCTTGGTCACTGGCAATCGGAAACACTACGATCGCATCGAGGGTCTGCGAATCGAAGACTGGATTCGCGGCCAAGGCGATTAAGGCCCGCCAGGCAATTTCCGCCCACTTCACCCTGTATTGATGAGTGGCATATGAACCGACACACCCGCGACGACAACCTTGCCGATCTCGACGGACTGATCGAGGAGATTATCGTCGATACGTATGACGAGAGTGAGCAGCTCTCGGCATTCCAACAGGCGTTTGAAGATGACGTCCCGATGCCGGTGGATGCCTTCGTCATCGGCGAGCCTGTGTCGGTGATCGCCATACTCTATGACGGCAACGAACGCCGCGGGCTGACGGCGAGATGCCGTCGCGAAGATGGCTCCGAACATGTCGTCGCGGTCCCCGACGTCTCGTTTCCCCAGGGATCGAGCGGTGCTCGGTACCTGGCCGCCTATCGCAAATGGCTCGGTCTACCCCCCTTCATTGCCGACGCATCGGCGCCTTCGAGCCGCAAGCGCAGACACAAGGCCGCCGCGGGCGACATTAACCTGGACGAGCAGGTCGGTTTGGTGGCCCTGTCGGTCAAGGAACGGACGGCGCGTTGTCGGTTGCTGTACAGCGACCGAATCATCACCCTTCGCGCGAGCGGCCTATGGAACCTGGTGCCCGGCGAGATCGTTACCGTAAACCCGCACAAGCAATGGCGCTATGGGGGGCATCCGTACCTCTCCGGTGAGATCGAAAGCGCACGACTCGATGTGGCGGCACTCGACCTTAAGCCCCTTCGTCTACAGGAACTCGGTATCTGGAACCCGGACGAGCACTATTGGGGTGAGGAGGACG
>JAJDOL010000247.1 GCA_022340195.1 Chromatiaceae bacterium | reverse complement strand
AGCTGGAGCTACGCATTCGACCCGCCTGCTGGCGACTACGAGCTGACAGCGCGGGTCACCGACAACGTCGGCAACACCTCGAGCACGACCGTCGACTTTTCGGTAACCCAAACGCTCAGCATTTGGGATTGGATCTTGAGTTGGTTCGGGATTTAGCACGCGCCGTGCGTTTCGGCTCCGACTGGGGACCAGGTGTTCGGCGCACCGGGAGTCTGAAGCTTGCGGCGTTCCGTCATCGGGTACCGGCCCTGGAAATGCGACGGCAGGAACCGGTCCGGAAAAAAGATCGCGCGCCGAGGATATGCCTAGCATGAGGCGCGCGATTGGGAGTTGGCGTCTGACGCCGGATAAACTTTCGGGAGCGAAGGCTGTAGCCATAATCGGGGTAGCGTTGAATGGACGAGGCTGAAAACCGCCACGACCACTGGTCGGGTGTGGACTGCAATAAGATCCCCGTCATCGCGGTCAATCCCTTTCGCTTCCTCGACCTCGGTCTTCTGCGCGCTCTGATCAAGACGGACGCGCTCGTAGTGTGCGATACCCGTGGGCAGCCATCGGCAGGGTCGCAGGCCTTGACATCGCTTCTTGCGAGCGGGGCAAAACGTCTCGCGATCATGGCAGGGGGGGGCTTGTCCCCGTCCGACGTCCCGGACGATCTGGTCGTTGTGGAGCCCGGCCCTGATTACGAAGGGCGTGCTTGGTCGCCGCGAACCGTCCTGGCGCAGGTGACCGACACAGCGGAGGCGCGTCGCGCCGTAGAGTCCGGTGCCGCTGGGCTCATTGCAAAGGGCTCCGAGTCGGGCGATCGGGTCGGCGATTGCTCGGCGTTCATGCTGCTGCAACGATTGCTACGGGAATTCGATCTTCCGGTGTGGGCGCAGGGCGGCATTGGGCCTCACACCGCCGCCGCCTGCGTCGCCGGTGGTGCCCGTGGCGTCGTGATCGATGCCCAACTTGCGCTTGTCAAGGAGTCCCGGCTGCCTCAGGACGTCAAGCAAGTCGTTTCGAGCCTGGATGGCGGCGAGACAGAGGTTATTGCGGGTTATCGTGTATTTCGGCGACCGGGTTGTGTGTTGCCCGCGGGCGAAGCGGGTACCTCAATCCAGTCCTTGCTGGGGGTGTCCGACCTGGCTGAGCAGCTGCCGCCTTTCGGTCAGGATGTCGCCCTCGCGGCGCCTCTTGCGGTCCGTTATCCGAGTGCCGGTCGACTCGTAAGGCGGCTCGCCGAAGCGATTGGCGTGGCGGTCGATCGCGCGCGCAAGGTTGCACCCCTCGCTCCTGCAAGCGCACTTGCCGATTACCACCAGATCCGCTATCCGATACTGCAGGGGCCAATGACGCGCGTGAGCGACAGGGCGGCCTTTGCCGAGGCGGTCGCCGGTGCGGGCGGACTGCCCTTTATCGCGTTGGCGTTGCTTCGGGGGCCAGCGTGTCGCGAGCTGCTCTCGGAAGTTAAAGCGCGCCTCGGGCATCGGACCTGGGGGGTTGGGATTCTCGGCTTCGTCGACGCCGAGCTGCGTGCCGAGCAGTTGGCGGCGGTCGAGGAGGCGCATCCGCCGGTCGCACTGGTTGCCGGAGGGCGACCGTCACAGGCGCGGGTGTTGGAAGAGAAGGGGATCAAGACTTACTTGCACGTACCTTCGCCGGGCCTTCTCAAGCTGTTCCTCGCCGACGGGGCGAGGCGGTTCGTCTTTGAAGGCCGCGAATGCGGGGGCCACGTCGGGCCGAGGTTCAGCTTCGCTCTTTGGGAGCAGCAACTGCAAGAGCTGACGCTATTCCCCCGTCCCGAGGAGCTTTTTGTCGTCTTTGCCGGTGGCATTCACGATACGCGCTCGGCGGCGATGATTGCCGCCATGGCGGCACCGCTCGCCGCGAAAGGCGCGCACATCGGTATTCTGATGGGAACGGCCTATCTTTTTACCCGAGATGCCGTTGCCAGTGGGGCGATCCTTCAGACCTACCAGGACGAAGCCCTTGCCTGCTCGCGGACTTTGTTGCTCGAAACGGCGCCTGGACATGCGACACGTTGCGTCGACACCCCATACGTGGAGCTGTTCCGGGCGGAGCGCCAAAGGCTGGAAGCTTCGGGCGCGGAATCAAAAGCCGTTTGGGAGCACCTCGAAAGGCTCAACCTCGGTAGGCTCAGAATCGCCTCAAAGGGCGTAAAGCGCGCGGGTACGGATTTGGTGGAGGTGCCCGAGTCCGAGCAGCGCAGTGAAGGAATGTACATGATCGGTGACGTTGCGACGATGCATGATCGCATCATCACCGCTGAGCAGCTACACGCGCAGGTGACCGAGGGTGTCGCGGATTACCTCGATTCGCTCTCGGCGCCGAATACCTGCGATAACGCCGCGCAACCGCTGGATATCGCCATCGTCGGCATGGCGGGCGTATTCCCCAAGGCCGACGATGTGGAAACTTACTGGTCGAATATCGTCAACGGCGTGAATTGCTTTTCGGAGGTCGATCCGGCTCGATGGAACCCGAAGCACTATTACGACCCCGACTCGACCAACGGCGACAAGACGCCGACGAAATGGGGCGGTTTTCTCGACGATATCATCTTCGATCCCCTCGACTACGGTATACCACCTCAGTCGCTGACGGCGGTGGATCCCACCCAGTTGCTCAGTCTCGAAGTTGCCCGCCGCGCCCTGGATGACGCCGGTTACGGGCAGGGTGATTTCGACCGTTCCCGGGTGTCGGTAATTTTCGGCGCCGAAGCCGGCTCGGATATCTCGATCGCATACGGATTCCGCTCCCTCTACCCGCAGTATGCCGGTGAGTTACCCCCTGAATTGGACGAGCACCTGCCGCGATTGCGGGAGGACTCCTTCCCCGGTGTGCTGTCCAACGTGATTGCGGGTCGAATCGCAAACCGACTCGATCTAGGTGGCATCAATTTCTCGGTCGACGCCGCCTGCGCCTCTTCTCTCGCGGCCCTGGACTCCGCCATCAAGGAATTGATTACGGGCGGCAGCGACATGGTTCTCTGCGGCGGCGCCGATCTGCACAACAGCATCAACGACTATCTTCTCTTCGCCGGCGTGCACGCGCTGTCGAAAGAGGATCGTTGCCGCACCTTCGACAGTGAGGCAGACGGGACTGTGTTGGGCGAGGCCGTTGCCTGTGTCGTGCTCAAGCGGTTGTCCGACGCGGAAAAGGACGGCGACAGGATCTACGCGGTCATCAAGGGGATCGGCGGAGCGAGCGACGGCCGTTCGCTGGGACTGACCGCGCCGCGCAAAGAGGGACAGGTGCGCGCCGTGGAGCGCGCCTATGCGCGATCCGGCCTGACACCCGGCGACGTTCGTCTGGTAGAGGCACACGGCACGGGCACAGTCGTCGGTGACCGCACCGAGCTGGGCAGCTTGAGTCAAATATTTCAGAGCGCTGGAGTTGGTAGAGGTCGTTGCGCCCTGGGTTCGGTCAAGTCCCAAATTGGGCACACCAAGTGCGCGGCCGGACTCGCGAGCCTGATCAAGATCGCCAAGTCGATTTATCACGGTATCTTGCCCCCCACGCTCAACATCACGCACCCGAATCCCGCGTACGAGGCAGAGGCAAGTCCTTTCACGCTGTCAGATTTCTCGAGACCATGGATCGATGTGGGACGCAGTGCAGGGATTAGCTCCTTCGGGTTCGGAGGGGCTAACTTTCATGCTTTGCTGAGCGCCTACGAGTCGAGCGAGTCAGCGGCTAGCGGCCTCGAGCATTGGCCCTGGGAGCTGATTTTGCTCCGTGGGAAGGATCGAACGGCGGCGCTTGCGCGCGCGAAGCGGCTGCTAGAGATTCTGAGCAACGACTTCCCGGTCAAGCTGCGCGACCTTGCGGCAACCCTATGCATTCGGGATTCGGGTCCGGTCCAGCTGGCAATCGTGGCCGCTTCGCTCGATGACCTGAAGGACAAGCTGGGGGACCTTGTTGGCGGCAAAGCATCCGAAGACGCGTTGATTGCGGACGAGGATGCCGGTTCGGTCGCCTTTCTTTTCTCCGGTCAAGGGTCCCAGCGTCCCGGGATGCTGCGGGATCTCTTCATCGCCTTTCCCGAGCTCCACGCGCTGCTCGAGCTCGGCGGAGACCTGGTGGGTAGCCTGTTCCCACCGACCGCATGGACCAAAGATCAGGTTCAGCGACAGCGGGCCGACATTACGGATACCCGCCGAGCACAGCCGGCCCTTGGTCTGGTCGAGCTTGCGCTGGTAAGGCTTCTGAAGGGGGTGGGGATCGAGCCGGCTGCGGTCGCCGGACACAGCTATGGGGAGCTGGTAGCCCTGTCCGTGGCGGGTGCCTTCGGCGACGAGGATCTGCTCGCGCTCAGTCGGGAGCGCGCCGAGGCGATTTTGGAGGCGGCCGGAGACGAGCCCGGGCAGATGCTGGCCGTCTCGGCGGCTGAGGACCAGATTAACGAGGCCCTGCAAGGGATCGATGATGTGGTTGTCGCCAACCACAACGCCCCCCGTCAGATCGCAGTATCCGGCCCCTCGCAGGCAATAGCCCGAGCGGCTTCGAAGCTCGACGCAGCCAAGATCCCGTCGCGCGTGTTGCCTGTTGCCGCTGCCTTTCATAGCCAAGTCGTTGCCGGCGCATCGAGCCGACTTCGCGCCTACCTCGATGGCATGACCATCGGCGACCTCGCTTTTGCGGTCTGGTCGAACACGACGGCGCGTCCCTATGAAAACGACGCAGAAGCTATCAGGACGACCCTGTCCGAGCACGTGGCGTCTCCCGTCCGTTTCGTCGAACAGGTCGAACAAATGCACGCCGCCGGGGCTCGGACATTCATCGAGGTAGGACCCGGAAAGGTGCTTACCGATCTGGTTGGCAAGATCCTCGACGGCAGACCACATCAGCGGATCGCTTGCGATACAGACGAGCGGTCCGGGTTGCACGGATTCCTCCGAGTAGTGGCCCGGCTCGCCGTCGCCGGCGTGGATGTAACGCCAGATTTCCTTTTCCGCGGCCGTTCAGTGGTTCTACTCGACCTCGAGCATCCCGAGTCGCTTGCCCCGGCGAAAACGGCGTGGAAGATCAACGGATGGCTGGCGCGCCCGATCAATGGCGAGCCACCGCAAAATCGTCTGCGGCCGACGGTCGATCCGGTTTGTGCA
>JAJDOL010000188.1 GCA_022340195.1 Chromatiaceae bacterium | reverse complement strand
GAGCTAATGGCGGAGGATTTTCGTCCGGACCCGCCCGTGTGCCGGCACCAGTGCTCAGGATTCAGCGGCCGGCCGCGATGGCGAATGGCGAAATAAAGCCGGGGCGACAGGCGCCCACCGCTGCTGCCACTCAACGCGATGGTCTCCCCCGCGGCAACCCACTCCCCTGGCTCTTTGAGCAGGGTCTGATTGTGACCATAAAATGTCATGTAGTCGTCGTCATGCTCTATGACAAGCAACAGCCCGAATCCGCGTAGCCAATCCGCATATGCTACTCGGCCATGGTGAATCGCCCGTACCTCGGAGCCTTCCTCGGCCGCCAAAACCACACCGTCCCAACGCTGAGAACCATCTCCCTTTAGGCTACCGTAGTGCGACAACAGTGGAGCGCCCTCGAGCGGCCAAGCCAAGCGTCCGCGCAGCTGCTCCAAGGGCTCTTGCCGCAACCCGGCTTCGGGCAACACCCGAGCCTGCTGCTCGAGCTGCTCCAACAGCCCGCGCATTTCCCGAGCCTGCGCGCGCGCGTCTTCGAATCGCTCAGTCCGGGTAGCAATGGTCTGCTCGAGAGACGTCAGGAGCGCCTTGCGCTCCTCCTGTGCCACCGCCAAACGAGCTCGGGTATCATCTTGTTTCTGCGCCAGGGAGACCAGTCGTGCCTGTTCCCGTTCCGCCTTCTGTCTAACGCCGTCGAGTTGCCGCGCACGCTGGGCGACCGCTTCGATCCGCTTTGTCTGGAAGCGGTTAAGAAAGCCATAGTAGGCCATGAACCGGCTCAGACGATTCGAATTGTCCTGATCGAGCAGCATTCGAATGCGGTCCCCTGGACCCATGGCATACGCGGAACGCATCAGGTCACCGAGGTCGGCACGCTGGCGAACCAGGGTTTTACGTTCGGCCGCCAGTTGGCTCCGGAGCTTCTCCAGAACCCTTTCCTGTTCACCGATCATGGCCACTAACTGGTGTCCGGAGCGAGCCAGATCCGCAATATCGCGCTCGTGACGCTCGAGCTTTTCCGTGAGCTCACGGCGGCGCGCTCGACGGGTATCCAGGTCCTGCTCCAAGTCCGACACGCGCTGCTCCATCTCGGTCAAGTTGCGCTTCTGGTTCTCGATCGCCTCATCATCGGCCCAGACCGGCAACGCCGCCGCCGCAAGCAACGCAGCCAAGATCGCGGCAAGCGCAACGTACAGGGCTTCCCAGCACGGAAACCCAGCGCAAACCCGGGCGCTGCCGCCCGTTACGGGCCCCGACTGGTCGAGGCCGACAACCTGGACGCAATGTCGCACAAGGAAAAGCCTGCTTCAAGCGTGCCGACCGATATCGCGGTCGAGAAGGGATTCAGGGTGTTGCATGAAGGCTTTTTCGGAGCGAATACAAGACCGACAGCCTAAAACGCCAATTATACGAATTCTTGCGCTCCGCCAGACCACAAAAATTCGCATCCCCGAAAAAAAAGCTTATTATTGTATTGTTATGAGTTGATTATATTGAAGAGCATAGTCCGATGGTAGCTGACCTCAGCCACGCTACGAATCCTATTCTGAACGCCTCGGAAACGGAGGTCTCGTCGATCGATCTGTTTGCGGACGACGAGGACATCGAGCGCGCGTCCCGCTCGCTCAAGGCGATGTCGCACCCGCTGAGGCTGAAAATCCTGTGTACCCTGGGCGGCCAGGAGGTTAGCGTCCAGGGGATCGTCGACTACGTGGGCACGTCGCAAAGCAACATTTCACAACACTTGGCCATATTGCGCGACAAGGGGATTCTGGCCTCGCGCAAGGATGCGAACCGGGTCTATTACCGCGTCAGCGATTCGCGTACCCTGCAGCTCATCGGCATGATGCGCGAGGTATTCTGCCACCATGGGCATTGAGGCGTAGGACCGTCTTACGCCTTCGAGTAATCTCCTTCAGAAACATGAAGGCATCGCCCAGTCTGCGGCTTGATCTACCGCGTCGCCTGCTTCGGGATTCGCTATGAGCCGGTCCGGTTAGCGAACCGCAGCGGAATATCTCGGCCCGTCCATCTGCATCCGAGTCTCCGGCCGCGCACCCAGGCGGAGGTGACTGCTATCTACAGGGGCCTTATACTTCGGCCTCCCGAATTGTCTCCATTGATTGGCGAAAAATGACACTCCAGAAGGCGTCACATCCGACATGCAGCCCCAGCAACTGATCGAGTTCATCGGCAACCATTGGATGCTCTTCGCGGCGCTGGCAGCGATAGTAGCCCTACTTGTTCATAATTTTCTCGTGAGCGGGAAGGGCTCTTTGGACCCCGTCGGTGCAACGGATCTGATCAACCACAAGGACGCTCTCGTTCTTGACGTGCGACCAGTCGCCGATTTCGAGCAGGGACACATTATCAACGCACACAACATCCCCATGAACGGATTCAAAAAGCAGATAGGAACCCTGCAGAAGCACAAGGACAGGCACATACTGGTGACCTGCCGTTCAGGTTCCCAGTCATCGATGGCGTGCCAGCAGCTACGCAAGGACGGCTTCGGGGATGTTTATAACCTGCGCGGCGGCGTCCTGGCCTGGCAGAGTGCCAATCTGCCCTTGTCTAAGAAGAAGACGAAGCGCTGACACCGATGCGCCGCAACATCGTCCAAGATCCCATATTTAACGAAACCGGATGATCCATCATGCCAGAGAACGAGCAACAAAGCGGAAAGCAGTTCGCGGTGCACCGAATCTACACCAAGGACCTGTCCTATGAATCCCCGAATGCCCCCGACGTCTTCCGTCAGGAATGGCAACCCAAGCACGAGCTCAATCTGAATACCAAGGCAAACAAGCTGGCGGATGATACCTTCGAGGTGATTTTGTCGGTCACAGTCACCACGAAGATCGGTGACAAGACAGCTATCATCGTCGAGGTGCATCAGGCCGGCCTGTTCGGAGCCCAGGGGTTTCCGGAACCAGAGCTAGCCCACCTGCTGGGTGCCTACTGCCCGAATATGCTTTTTCCCTATGCACGCGAGGTAATCTCCGACCTGGTCACCAAGGGGAGCTTTCCTCAACTGGTGCTGCAACCTGTCAACTTCGACGCCCTTTTTGCCCAGCATCAAAAGCAGGCAGCCGAGCAGAAGAATGGTGATTCCGGCCAAGCCACCCATTGAAGTGCGCCGTCGCTTCCGTGCTTGCCGTTCTGGGAGCCGGCTCCTGGGGCACGGCTCTTTCGCTGCTGCTGTGCCGCAACGGATACCAGGTGCGGCTTTGGGATCACTCACCGGCGCAGGTTGAAGCGCTGCGACGTGACAGTGAGAATCGCCGGTACCTGCCCGGTTTCCGGTTTCCACCAACACTGCAGCTAAGTGACAGGCTCGACGAGACCATGGAGGACGCGCGCGGGCTTCTTATCGTAGTTCCCAGCCACGCCTTCAGCGAAGTCTTGTATAGGCTTCGCGGTCAACTCCCGGACGGGCTGGGTGTCGCTTGGGCGACCAAAGGGTTCGAGCCGAACACCGGAAGGCTCCTGCATCGGATCGCCGAGGAAATTTTGGGCCCACGAGACCTGGCCATCATTTCTGGCCCGAGCTTTGCCAACGAGGTTGCCAAGGGGTTACCCACGGCGGTTACTGTCGCATCCCGCAGTGCGAAGTACGCGCAGCGGGTCGCTGGCTATTTGCATGGCGACCGCTTCCGAGCCTATACGAGCGAGGATATGGTCGGCGTTCAAGTAGGGGGCGCAGCCAAGAACGTGCTGGCAATCGCCACCGGCATCGCCGACGGTCTTGGCTTCGGGGCCAATACGAGAGCCGCCCTGATCACACGCGGGCTGGCGGAGCTTATCCGGCTCGGCACCGGGCTCGGCGGCCGACAAGAGACCTTCATGGGGCTTGCCGGTTTGGGAGATCTAGTCCTCACCTGTACCGACAATCAATCGCGCAACCGCCGCATGGGCCTAGCCCTTGCGCGAGGGCTGAGCGTCGAAGAGGCCAAGACAGAGATCGGCCAGGAGGTGGAGGGCGTGATAACTACGGGTTCCGTAATCGCCATCGCGCGAGGCCTTGATGTGGAGATGCCCATCTGCGAGCAGGTGTTCGGCGTGCTCCATACGGGCCTCACGCCCAAGCAGGCTACGTATAATCTATTGATGCGTAGCAGCAAGGCCGAGCTCCCGTGATTTCATGCTCTCCAACGCGGCTTCGCAAGTTGGATGTGAGATCTCAGACACACCTGCCCCCGCAGAAAATGTTTTGACGCCACGCCTCGTACAGGACGATCGCGACCGCATTGGACAAGTTGAGGCTTCGGTTACCCGGGAACATCGGAATAAATAACCGGTCCTGTTCCGGCAGGTCGTCGAGGACCCATTGCGGCAGACCGCGGGTCTCAGGACCGAACAGGAAAACATCCCCGGGTCTGTACGCCGGTCGTGTATAAGGGACACGGCCACGCGTGCTGCAGGCATATAATTTGCCTTCGGATTTTGATCGCAGATAAGCGTCGAGGGATTTATGCGTCCGTACGCTGATCCATTCGCGGTAGTCCAGTCCTGCGCGCCGCAGTTGCCGGTCGTCGAGCTCAAACCCGAGGGGCTCGATCAAATGCAGACGAGCACCCGTGTTAGCACAAAGACGCATGATATTGCCTGTATTGGGCGGAATCTCCGGCTGGTAGAGGACCACTTGGAACATGTGCCTATTCGGTAAACCCACATGAGCAAAGCGAGAGATCCCCGCTTGGCAATCGACTTCTGCGGAATGCGCTTCGATACGCCCCTGGTACTACTCTCCGGGTGCGTTGGCTTCGGCGAGGAGTATACGCGCGTCAAGGGGTTCTCGAATCAGGATGCCGGAGCCCTCTGCCTCAAGGGAACCACTTTGGAACCGCGCTTAGGGAATCCACCTCACAGGATCTGGGAAACCTCAGGGGGCATGGTAAACGCCATTGGCCTGCAAAATCCGGGCGTCGACCATGTAGTGAGCCAAATTCTGCCAACGCTAGACTTTGCCGAGACGCGCTTCATCGCCAACGTCTCGGGCTCGACCGTCGAGGAGTATTACGAGGTTACACGCCGGTTCGACGATTCTCCCATCGATGCTATCGAGATCAACATCTCCTGTCCCAACGTCAAGGAGGGAGGTGTAGCCTTCGGCAACGATCAGCGGATGTCGGCACAGGTGGTCGCCGCCTGCCGCTCGGCTACCTCTAAGCCACTGATAACCAAGCTTTCACCCAATCAGACGGACATCGCCGCCAATGCCAAGGCCTGCCTGGAGGCAGGATCTGACGCCTTCTCCGTTATCAACACGCTGATGGGTATGGCGATAGATATCGAGGCGCGGATTCCGATTTTGGGCAACAATCAGGGAGGATTGTCTGGGCCGGCCATCAAGCCCGTCGCCCTGTTGAAGGTACATCAGGTCCATCAGGTGTGCCGCGACCATAGCGCTCCTATCATTGGCCAGGGTGGAATTGCCTGTGCCGAAGATGCGATCGAGTTTCTGATCGCAGGTGCCAGCGCGGTGGGAATAGGCACGGCCCTTTTCTACGACCCGTTGATGCTCCCTGCGGTCAATCAGGGGATCTGTGCCTACTTGGACCGTCATGAGCTCGCCACGGTAAGCCAGCTCACAGGCAGCTTACGACTAAACGAGCCCGAGAAGCGCGCCTTCGGGTATTGAACCGGCGGGTCCGCACGGGAAGGGTCACCTCTATTGACCAGTTCCGGCGTTTCCGTGTTAAATTAACATTTCGGCATACTCTAAAAAGGCCGAACAGGTTTAAACATCGTCAATTTCCGGGAGAGAGCCATGAGCGACATCGCGGCCTTGAAGCAAGAGAAGCAAGACTTGATCGACAAAATGCTCGATATGCAGAAGCAGTTCATCGAGTACGAGCACGACCACGGCGTCAGTGGCAAGGACTACTGGGCTTCTAGTGAAGGCCTGCTCGCCAACTATCGACAGGAGTACATGGACATGGCAAACCGAGTCGTGGATATAGCCCACGAAATCGTCGGGTCGTCACGCAATTGATCTCATCCGTCGGGTCACCGCGGATGCTGAACTAGGCAATCATTGTCGGATAACCCGCTTCGCCTCCTGCGAGTCGATCGCCAGCAAAAGCCTGCGCTGTGGCGTGGGCTTTTTCTTTATTGTTCGGAATGTTGGAATCAGGCACCTTTGCCAGGTACGCGGTAGAAATCTTGGGTGATCAGGTCGATACCGCAATTCAGGCGCTCGAGCCAATCGAGGAATTCCAGCACCACGCGTCTGCCCACGAACGCCCGCCCGTGCTGCGGAACGATGGCTTCGACCTCGAGCGTACGGATCATGTTCACCCAGTAACGGCACACTCGGTTCGAGCTCATATGCCGGCGGTGAAAGTCCTCCATGTAGGGCAGTATCTCCTTTAACTTGGTCACCGGTTTGTCGAATCCGTCGGCGGCGAAATTTGCGCCGATGTCGCCGGAGAAGAGCAGCTTGCTTACGGGATCGTAGAACGAATAGTTACCCTCGGAGTGAAGAAAATGGGCCGGAAGGGCCTGCAGACGGATCTTCCCGAGGGACAGGCTCGTTCCGCTATCCGGGATGGAAAGGATCCGACCGACGAGCTTGCCGGGACGCGTGAAATGAGGGATGAAACGATCCCACAAGGCTGGTAACACGACCTTGCAGCTCGTTCCCACCAACCACTTGTTGACCGATGCCACGATATCCGGGTCCTGGTGGGAGGCGACGACATAATCGAGGTTATGCAGGTTCACATAGTTGCTGACGGCCATGAACAACCCTGTGTAGATCAGCTCACCGCCTGGATCTATAAGTGCCGCGTGGTCGTTATCAACGATGAGGAACTGGTTGGCCTGAACCGCCTCGCCGCTTACCAGATCGCGAAATGCCACACAGATGTGTGTTCCGTCGTTGTAGATTTCCTGGCTCATGATCTCCCCGCTGATGGCCCACGCCTTGCTTATTAGTAGGATTCAGCTCCATAGTCACGCCATCTCCGTCAACTCACCGCAGCGAACGCCCGTGATGAGGTGAGAGGGTTTCGACGCGAAGACGAATACCGGCAGATTCTTTCCGCGACGGATGGGCCGAACCAGGTGCATCAACAGAGATTTTTACCGACTCCGACGACCTGCGCAAGGACGACGCATCGGAACGCCACTTCTCCGAGATTCGGCACAAGTATTCCGATCAATGCGTGCGCAGAAGCGGAGGATCAATGAATAGCATTCATCCCTGGGACGTCACACCGGCGCAGGCCCGGACGATCCAGGAACAACTCCGCGAACAACTGGTTATACGCGACGACTTCACACAAATCCAAAACGTAGCTGGGTTGGATGTCGGATTCGAGCACAAGGGAAAGATTACCCGGGCGGCGGTGGTCGTTTTACGCTTTCCCGAGCTTGAACCCTTGGACTGTGCCCTTGCAAAGCGCCCTACCAGCTTTCCCTATGTTCCGGGACTTTTGTCATTTCGTGAGATCCCAGCGGTGATGGATGCGTTGGGAGAATTACGGGTGAAGCCGGACCTTCTATTGTGCGACGGTCAGGGCTACGCACACCCGCGCCGGTTCGGCTTGGCCTGCCACCTGGGATTGCTCACCGGCCTGCCGAGCATCGGCGTGGCCAAGTCGCGTCTGATCGGGGAGCATGGGAACCTTGGTCGAAAAAAGGGGGCGCGCGCCTGGCTGCGCCACGACGGCGAAGTGATTGGCGCCCTGCTGCGGACACGTGCGGGGGTGCAACCTCTCTATGTGTCCGTAGGACACCGTATCGGACTGGAAACGGCTCTGGAGTATGTTTTGGCCTGCACGAGCCGCTACCGTCTGCCCGAGACCACCCGCCAAGCGCACCGGCTGGCGTCGGAGATGAAAGGGCGTTAATTCGTCTCTCGATCCATCGTTCACTGAAACTGCGCAGCGAAACACAGGCAATGAGAACACGCTTTGTCGGGTGTTTTGTTAAAGACGCGCCTATCCGGAACCTAGTGCTCGGGTCGGATATGCTCGATGTACTTGGGCAGATCCGTCATCTCCAACCGCAGGGTTTCGCCGCTGACAACCAGGCGCCGATCGGTTCCGCGGAAGCGCAGGTCGCACCGTGTGCGACCGCGGGTGTCAAGCGGGACCGGTATCATGTTCCGATAGGTAAAAACATTGTCGTCGACGTCGCCGCCGTCGCAGACCAATGGCCCTTCGGGTATCGCGGCTTCGGTTGTCGCACCTTCCATGATCAGTTCGCCGCTCTGCCACCAACGCGTGCGTTCACTTGATCCCGTCATGGTCCTGACGATGTAGGCACGCGAAAAGCCTATGCGGAGGCATCCGCCATGATAGCTTATGGTGCCTATCTCGGATCCGGGTAGCTCGATGCTGTTGCTTTCCATTCGTTATACAAAGACCTCAAATCAACCTGCGCCTGATGGCAACTTGGGGACGCGCCGCTCGCTATCAAGCAGTTGCACGAGGGTCTCGAACCTCAGAGGCGGGACCGACCGCCGGAGTTCCATCCGCAGGGGCCTCCAAATCCAGCCGCAGCTCCTTTATCTTGCGAGTCAGCGTATTCCTTCCCCATCCGAGCAATCGCGCGGCCTCCTGACGCCGCCCACCAGTGTGCTCCAAGGCCGTCTCGATGAGGATCTGCTCGAATACAGGGAGCGCTCTGTCCAACAAAGCTGTCTGCCCCTGCTGCAGCCCGTTCCGGACCCACCGGCGCAAGGAGACCTGCCACTGGTCGTCCGCCGCTCTCGCGTCGCCCAGGTCGACGAGCTCCGGGGGCAGGTCTTCCACATGGATCTCCTTACTGGACGCCATGACCGTCAACCAACGCGCCGTATTTTCGAGCTGACGCACATTTCCCCGCCATTCGAGGCAACTGAGCTTCTTCGCGGCGCTCGGCAGCAGGATTTTCGGCTCGCAGTCCAGTTCAGTGGCGGCGCGGGAAAGGAAGTGCCGCATCAGCAAGGGAATGTCCTCGCGCCGCTCCCGCAACGCCGGAAGGTGGATGCGGATAACATTCAGGCGATGAAACAGATCCTCACGAAAATGGCCGAGCCGAACATGTTGCTCGAGATTTTGGTGCGTGGCCGCAATGATACGAACATCGACCTTGACGGGAGCCAGGCCACCGACGCGGTAGAACTCTCCGTCGGCAAGCACGCGCAGCAATCTTGTCTGCAGCTCCGCAGGCATGTCGCCGATTTCATCCAGGAACAGGGTTCCACCATTTGACTGCTCGAACCGTCCTTCGCGTTTGGTCTGAGCACCGGTGAAGGCACCCCGTTCGTGGCCGAATAGCTCGGATTCCAGAAGATCGCGTGGGATCGCCGCCATATTCAAGGCGATGAAGGGTTCATTCGAGCGCGGGCTGTGGCGATGCAGAGCCCGGGCGACAAGCTCCTTGCCGGTTCCGGACTCGCCGTTGATCAGTACGGTGATGTTTGAGCGCGCCAGGCGCCCAATGGCACGGAAGACCTCCTGCATCGCAGGTGCCTCACCCACGATGTCCGGTGTCTGATCTAGGGGTTTGCTTCCCCTATCGTCGCCGCTGCGATTGCGGCGGCAGGCGCGTCGAACCTGGTCTACCGCGTCGTCCAGGTCGAAGGGCTTGGGCAGGTATTCGAAAGCCCCACGGTCGAAAGCGGACACGGCACTGTCCAGATCCGAGTGCGCCGTCATGATAATGACCGGCAGGTCCGGATGCTTGGACGTCAGCTGTCGTAATAGATCCAGACCATCGATGCCCGGCATGCGAATGTCGGAGATGATGACATCCGGACTCTCGCGCTGGAGGGCCTCCATTATCCCTACACCATTCGAGAAACAGGTCACATCCATATCCGCTTTGTTCAAGGCCCGCTCCAGTACCCAACGGATGGATCTATCGTCGTCAATAACCCATACGTTCGGCCTACTACTCATGGGACGACTCCAATGGTAAATAAACGAGGAACTGAGTCTTCCCGGGTTGACTCTCGCACTCGATCAGTCCTCCGTGCTGGTTGATCAGCTCCTGAGCGATCGGTAGGCCCAAACCTGTTCCACCGGGTTGACCTGATACCATGGGAAAGAAGATTCGGTCCAACAGATCCGGCGATATGCCCTCGCCATCGTCGATTACCTCTACGCGCAGAACCAGGCGGTGGCGTTTGTTGCCCATCGTGAACTGCCGCAGCACTCTGGTACGTAGCTCCACACGACCTTTCGGTCCAGCCGCTACGACGGCGTTCCGAGCGAGATTGAGCACGGCCTGGATCAGTTGATCTGGGTCCGCTGTTAAATCCGGAATACTGGGATCATAGTCGCGGGTAATTTGCGGTCCCCCAGGATGCTCCGCCGACAGGAGTCCGCGCACGTGTTCGAGTATTTGGTGAATATTGACGCGCCTTTCCTTGGGAATACGGTTGGGGCCGAGCATCCTGTCCATCAACTTCTGCAACCGATCCGCCTCGTCTATGATGATGCGCGTGTGCTCATGGAAGGACTTGTCTGGAAGCTCGCGCTCCAGGAGTTGGGCGGCGCCGCGGAGGCCGCCGAGGGGATTCTTGATCTCGTGGGCCAATCCCCGGAGCAGGGCTTGCGTCGCCTGATGTTGTGAGATCAGATGCTCTTCGCGAGTTATGCGCAGCTGACGGTCCACTTGGCAGAGTTCGACCAGGACCTCCGGGGGTGCATCAAAGTGGTGCAGTGGCAAAACCGTGCAGTTGACCTTGATGGTGCGATCGGCGCTAAGGGGGATTATCACCTCCCTGGCCGTAAATGGATGACGGGTGATCAAGGCGTCGCGCATCCGCTGCTCCATTCGGCGCTCGGACCAAGGCATTAGCGTCGCAACATTTTGTCCGAGTACATGGCGCGAGCTGGCTTGGAGAAGCATTTCGCCAGCTGCGTTTATGTACTTGAGACATAAGTCGCTGTCGAACAGCAACGCGGCGGTGATCAGGTTATCCAGAACCGTCTTCTCGAGGAAGCTGGTCCTCGGGGTGTCCGTAGTCATGCGCGGTACCTAAGCTGCGATGTCTGTTATTTCCAAATATAAGGCAATAATCGAACCAGCGTGCCGGTCGCGCCTGTTTTCGATTGGGTCTTCAACCTGGACGCCGCTTCCCTGGTACGCGGCATCTCGGGTTGACTAATGTTGCGACCGAGAAAGCCGGGAGGGCGCGACAAGATAGTGCGATCTCGATAGACAGGTCCAATACGATACCAATCCGATTAGAAGACCAGATGCTAAATCGATCAAGGGGAGGCCAACTCGGGGCCTTAGCTCCAATCCCCGCTAGACCGCCTCGACCAGTGACGAACGGCGACCGGTAACGATTCAGGGAAGCCTTTCTTCCGGCAAAGGTTTTCGGAGATGGAAATCTACGATTGGAGAGGATGCGATGGTGTTATTCAAGTTGTCTTGAATACGAGCCTGGACGCGGTGGCTACCAAAGGTAATGCCGGTAAGGACAAGTTGCGTTCCGTTATTGTCGCCCGGCACAGGTATTTCGTTCACCAAAATCTGGAGTCGATGATCCGCAGATAAGGGCGGGTCGAGGAGCAGACTCAGCTCCACCTTCCCCTCAGCGTTTCTTATTGTTTGATTCGGCAGGGGATTTACGATTTCGAAGCTGTCGTAGGGGCCAGAAGCCGCGGCACTCTCCTCCTTCTGGTCCGGACTTTTTGGAGGCTCCGCGCTGGGATTGACCTGGATGCCGACGGATTCGGCACCGGAAACTGCGCGGTCGGAATAATGGGTCCGACCGTCCGGGCTTTCCCACTTATAGACGTCAGCGGCCGAAATAAGCGGCAGCAGTAGAACTGTGATACTGAAAAGTGCTCGCATGAGAAAAGAACCAATCAGCTTAGCCGGCACCTCGACGAAAAACGCCCCTTTCGGGGCGTTTATTTTAGGCCATTCGCCTGAATGATGCGATCACAGACTGTAGTACATGTCGAACTCGAGCGGGTGGGTCGTCATGCGAAGCGCTGTTACCTCGTCCATCTTTAGGGCGATATAACCATCTATGAGATCGTCGCTGAACACCCCACCAGTGGTAAGGAAATTCCGGTCCTTGTCTAAGCAATCCAGGGCCTGATCCAGTGCGTAGCAGACCTGCGGGATGGCCTTCTCCTCTTCCGGAGGAAGGTCGTAGAGGTCCTTATCCATGGGATCACCAGGGTGAATCTTGTTCATTATTCCATCCAAGCCGGCCATCATCATCGCAGCGAATGAGAGATACGGATTGCCGGTGGAATCCGGGAATCGTACCTCGATTCGCCGCGCCTTAGGGTTGGCGACGTGGGGAATCCGGATCGAGGCCGAACGGTTACGAGCGGAGTAGGCCAGCATCACCGGCGCCTCGAAGCCGGGGACTAAACGCTTGTAGGAGTTGGTGGAGGCGTTAGTGAAAGCGCACAGGGCCTGAGCATGCTTGATGACGCCGCCGATGTAGTAGAGGGCCGTCTCGGAGAGACCGCCGTACTTGTCGCCGGAAAAAATATTCTGACCATTCTTTCCCAGAGACTGGTGCACGTGCATTCCGTTGCCGTTGTCGCCGACCAGGGGCTTTGGCATGAAGGTCGCGGTCTTGCCGTAGGCGTGGGCGACGTTCCAGATCGCATACTTCATAATCTGGTTCCAGTCCGCGCGCTTGACTAGGGTTTCAAACTTAGTGCCGATCTCGCACTGACCGGCGGTGGCGACCTCGTGGTGGTGCACCTCGACGGAAACGCCCATTTCCTCCATTGCCAGGCACATGGCCGAGCGCAAATCGTTCAAGGAATCGACCGGCGGAACCGGGAAGTAACCGCCCTTGATGCCCGGACGGTGACCGATGTTTCCATCCTCGTAGACACGCTCGGAGTTCCAGTCGGCCTCCTCGGAATCAACCTTGTAGAATGCGCCGCTCATATCCGCGCCCCAGCGCACATCATCGAGTACGAAAAATTCGGGCTCGGGTCCAAAATAGGCGGTGTCGGCGATACCGGTGGATTTGAGATATGCCTCGGCCCGCTTTGCCAGGGAGCGGGGATCACGTTCATAGCCTTGCATGGTGGAGGGCTCGAGGATGTCACAGCGGATGATCAACTGGTTTTCATCGGAGAACGGATCCATGATCGCGGTGCCCGCTTCCGGCATCAGCACCATATCGGACTCTTGAATACCCTTCCAGCCGGCGATCGACGAGCCGTCGAACATCTTTCCTTCCGTGAAGAAGTCGTCGTCGATGACGCTTGCCGGCAGGGTAACGTGCTGCTCCTTGCCCCGGGTGTCGGTAAAGCGAAGATCGACGAACTTCACTTCCTCTTCTTTGATCATCTTCATCACGTTGGATGGCATGCTCTTGTCTCCGAATGTTGCCGTTAATGCTGTGGCCGATTAGGACGGCTCTCGATGAAAATCCTGAATACGTGTGCCAAAGGCGTTCGGTGTTTCCCTTGCCCATGCTGGAAGGAGTCACATGTAGAGGAAACCGTTCGCCGGATACTCGGACGTTTTCTGCAGAGATCGTGCCATATTGTCGCTATTATCAGCAAGCTTCGCTCTATCTCCATCCCACGATCGGCAACCAACCGAATAAACGTTAAATCGAATCAGAAGACTATCGACCAACAAGCCGTTAATCGACCTGATCCTGGATCCCCGTGAACACCGTGACCGGCACCAAAACGGGGCTCCGTAGGCTGGAAACGCACAGGACTCTGGACGAAAATGTGCCAAAAACGGTCACGTAGCCATAAAACGCACTCATATAGTGCAATTAGCCAAAGTAAATAATAACCTGATTGAATGCAGGATCTGCAACCAACGCCGATTGAAGCCGTTCACGGACGTTCTGAGCACGGGACCGTTCTGTGCCGCAAACGTCGAGCGGAAGATATATCTCGACGTCTATACGACCGTTCAAATAGTGCAGGATTGTCCGCTGACGGGCGGTGACCTCGGATATCCGTTCCCAGAGACGCCCAAGTCGGGCTAAGGGCTTCGGCGCGCGTGGGCAGCTCGATAGCGGTTCTACGACGCGCCGCCGACACGCAATTCGACAAAATACTCGCCGTCTTGGCTACGAGTTTTGAGGACAGTATGGCCGTTGATGCGGCACCAGGCAGGTATATCCTGCAGCGCCCCGGGATCAGTGCAAATTGCCTCCAGGTTAGTCCCCGACGGCAGCTTCGCGACCCCATCCTGAACCCTTATCACGGGGAGCGGACACAAAAGGTACCGACAATCCAAGGTCACCTTGTCTACAGTATCCATTCTCTAGGGATTTCCTGTGGAGTGAGGGGGGGAACGCGGAGCTCGCGTGTGTAACCTGACAGGTCTCTAACCTCTATAAGAACTGACTCACTGTCGCGGCCCTGGCCGTAACGGGCAACCAACCGCGCGGCCAGCTCGATGTCGCTGTCTGTCGGCGTACCGTCGATGAGGGCTTCGGGGCCACCATGGCTGAGCGTTTTGATGCTCACAAAGCGCTTTCGATAACCTTGAAGGAAACGTCCTTCACCCTCCTCGCGCGCGACAATAACCTTGAATCTGGGGCTCGGTCGCAGGTGGCGACCCACCTTCAATAGCATGATGTCGTCCAAGTCATAGGTACGATCGGGGCGGCTGCTCCACAAGTCAGTCAACTTGACCGAATACTGTGGGTCGGTTAAGAAACAGCAGCCGCCGGCCGGCTGCGCATAGTCGTCGAGGCCGTACTTTGCGGCCAGGGCCATCTGGGGCTTTCGGCTACGCCCCGAGAAATCGAGAAGGCGCGTCCGGTCTATCCAACCCTCCCGCTCTGGTCGAGTCAGCGGCAAATGCCTGGCGCAGAGCGGTCGCAGGAGCAGATCCTCGGCGCCTGAGTCGCGCTGCACAATGGGCATCGTCTGCTTGCGCTGGGACTTGGGTCGTTGACCAATAACCTCACCAGTTACTATGAAATCGAAGCCATTCTTTTTCATCCACTCCAAGGCGCGACGCACCATGAAGATCTTGCAGTCCAAGCACGGATTGAGATGTGCCCCGTATCCGTACTTCGGGTTAAGCACAAGATCACGATAATCCTCGACGACGTCGACGAAGTGTAGTTTCACACCCAAGCGCTCGGCGACCCAGAGTGCATTGTTGCGCTTGGGCTTGGCGCTGTCTTTCTTGCGGATAGCGTGGGTATGGCCCTCGACACAAAAACCGGTGAAGAAATTCAGACCTTCCACGTGAATTCCCTGTTCTTGAACGACGCGAACGGCAAGCATCGAATCAAGACCCCCGGAGACGAGGGCAACCGCTTTTCGTTGAGTTTCCATGAACAGGGAGAAGGTCGTCGTAGAAGGTATTCGGACAGGGAGGGAACCGCGTGTCGGCAATTCAGACGATTATAAGTCAAGCACGCGCGCGATTCAGGTTTCAACCGGATATAATGGGAAATTTCGCTTATGGACAATCAGAGGAGGTTTGGCTTGGTCGCGGAATGCGGAGACGTCACCACATTTCAGGGTCTCATATTCGTCCTTGAGCGCTTCTGGGCGAACCGCGGCTGCGTTGTTATGCAGCCGCTCGACATGGAAGTCGGCGCGGGAACCTTTCATCCAGCAACCTTCCTTCGCTCCATCGGCCCTGAGCCTTGGAAAAGCGCTTACGTTCAGCCCTCACGGCGTCCGACAGATGGCAGATATGGGAAAAATCCAAATCGTTTGCAACATTATTATCAATACCAGGTCGTGCTAAAGCCCTCGCCTCTGGATATCCAGGAAGCGTATCTGGCTTCGCTTCGCACCTTGGGCATAGATCCGCTTGTACACGACATCCGTTTCGTCGAAGACAACTGGGAATCGCCCACGCTGGGAGCATGGGGCCTTGGTTGGGAGGTTTGGCTCAATGGCATGGAGGTTACTCAGTTCACCTATTTTCAGCAGGTTGGCGGACTCGACTGTCGGCCCGTTACAGGGGAGATTACTTACGGCTTAGAGCGCATCGCCATGTATTTGCAGGGTGTAGAGAGCGTATTTGATCTTGTCTGGACCAAGACGAACGGAAGCAAGGTGACCTACGGAGATGTCTACCATCAGAACGAGGTCGAGCAATCCGCCTACAACTTCGAGCACGCGGATACCGTTTCCCTTTTTCACCGGTTCGACGTCTGCGAGGAACAAAGCCAGTCGTTGATCGACCTTGGGCTCCCGCTTCCTGCCTATGAGCAGGTACTCAAGGCATCCCATACATTCAACCTGCTGGATGCCCGCAATGCGATCTCCGTAACTGAGCGGCAACGCTTTATCCTCAGGGTTCGGGCATTGGCGCGGGCGGTGGCCCAAGCCTATTACGATCGACGGGAGGCACTCGGCTTTCCCATGCAGCAGCGTAACTGAGGCTATAAGATGGATGGGGCTTGCGACCTTTTGGTAGAGATTGGTACGGAAGAGCTTCCGCCGACGGCCTTAAAACGCCTGTCGGAGGCTTTTGAACAGGGTTTCAGGAATCAGCTTGAGAAACAGCGTCTGAGCTTTGCAAAGATCGAACGCTTCGCGACACCAAGACGTCTGGCATTGCTCGTGCGCGAATTGGCAACACAGCAGCCGGATTTAGACGTTGTGCGCAAAGGCCCAGCGATCCGAGCGGCTTTCGACGCGCAAGGCAAACCGACAAAGGCGGCCACGGGCTTCGCCCGGTCCTGTGGCGTTTCTATAGAAGAGCTTCAGCAAGAAGACACTCCGAAAGGAGTATGGCTGGTATACCGACAGGTCCAGCCGGGTCGGAGCACGACGCTCATCATTGTCGACATGATCGAACATGCTTTGGAAACGCTTCCGATTCCAAAGCGCATGCGTTGGGGTGACCAGGACTACCAGTTCGTTCGTCCAGTTCATTGGGTAGCCATCGTGTTTGGAGACGAGCCTGTAAAAGGACACCTATTCGGCATCGAGGCAAGCGGCTCGACGCACGGCCATCGCTTTCACGCTCCTGGTGCTATCTCGATTTCGTCCGCTTCGGAATACCCGGAGCTGCTGCGCGCTCAGGGGCAGGTTGAGCCAAGCTTTGCTGTGCGCCAGGATTTGATAAAGGAACAAGTATGCGCGCTTGCGTGCGAGGTAAACGGCCAAGCCGTTTTGGATTCCGATTTGCTTGATGAGGTTACGGCGCTTTGTGAGTGGCCGAAGGCCATAATGGGTGCATTCGATGAAGGCTTTCTAGAAATACCGCCGGAAGTTCTCATAGAGACGATGCAGAAGCACCAGAAATACTTCCCGGTCGTGTCATCAAACGGCGCGCTATTGCCGCATTTCATTACCGTAAGCAACATCGATAGCTCCGATCCTGCCCAGGTACGCGCGGGTAACGAAAGAGTTATCCGACCTCGGTTCTCGGACGCGGCCTTCTTCTGGCACCAGGATCTGAAACAACCTTTGAAGGAGTACCGGGCGAAGCTGAAGAACGTCATATTTCAGAAACGGCTGGGAACGCTAGCCGAAAAATCGGCTCGGGTCGCTCAAATTTCTCGACATATTGCGGGTCTGTTGGACATGGACGAACAACTCGCGGTAAGGGCAGCCGAGTTGGCCAAGTGCGATCTGCTGACGCAGATGATCTTCGAATTCCCCGGACTGCAGGGTATTATGGGCCGATACTATGCCGAAAAGGCCGGGGAGGATCCATGCGTCGCATCGGCTATGGAACAGCAGTATCTACCGCGCCACGCGGGCGACGCGCTCCCCGAGTCGAATTGCGGACTCGTCCTGTCGGTCGCTGACAGACTCGACACCCTTGTGGGGATTTTCTCTATCGGACAGCGGCCCTCTGGTGACAGGGATCCGTACGCGCTCCGGCGTGCATCCATCGGTCTGCTGCGAATCCTTATAGAAACTCCTTTGCCGCTCGATTTAGAGGAAATGCTCTATTTCGCAGCAGGGGAGTTAAGGGACAAGGTCGACGTAAAAGAGGCAGCTGCGGAGGTCTTTGAATATTCGATGGATCGACTCAAGGGCTACTATCTGGATCAGAATATCGGCGGAGACGTTGTTGATTCGGTTCTGGCAATCGAACCAAAGGTGCCGAGTGACATCCACCGGCGAATTCTCGCCGTGGAGTCTTTCCGAAGGCTTCCTGAAGCAGAAGCGCTTACGGCAGCCAATAAGAGAATACGCAATATTCTGCGTAAGAGCGTGGAGGAGGCGCCACGGCATGTAAACTCGTGCGCCTTATGTGAGGATGCGGAACGCCGTTTGCTGCAGCGCGTTAGAGCACTGGAATCGAGGATCGCACCGCTGCTCGCTGAGCAAAACTACGAGGATGTCTTAAAAACCTTGGCTGAATTGCGTTCGGACGTAGATGCCTTCTTCGAACGGGTCATGGTAATGGCAGAAGAACCTGAGGTGCGGAGCAACCGACTCGGGCTGTTGCGCGCAATCAAGGAACTTTTTCTTACGGTTGCCGATATATCACTTTTGAAGTAGGCAATGATTACCGACTCTGATTCTTATGAATCCATGCTGCAGGCCGTGCGAGCCTTCCATGAAAAGCACCGCTTTCGGGAAAACGGCGGGGAGGAGATGACGTACAGAATCGCCCTGATGTCCGAGGAGCTCGGGGAGGTATCCGCCTGCGTGACCAAAGGGAAACCGAAAGACGATCTCAGCGAGGAGCTCGCGGACCTTTTTATTTTGGTTGTCGGTACCGCACTTGCCCAGGATATTGACCTCAGGGCGGCGTTTTGGGACAAGATGGATAAGCTTCAAAAAAGAAAGTCACGAATAATCGACGGAAGGATTCGAGTATCCGAATTCCGGCGATAGGGACAGGGAGAACGACCTAAAATGAATAGAAACGCCCAAGGCATCAAACTGGCGATCCTGGACAGAGACGGCGTCGTTAACCAAGATTCCGATTCCTACATAAAATCCGCAGACGAGTGGATGCCGATTTCGGGTAGCTTAGAGGCTATTGCTCGGCTAAATCACGGTGGTTTCCGAATACTGATCGCAACCAATCAATCTGGCCTGGGCCGTGGGCTTTTTAGCATCGATGCGGTCAATGCCATTCATCGCAAGATGCGCCGAGAGCTCTCCGTGTTCGGCGCCCAAGTAGAAGCGGTTTTCTTTTGTCCTCACTCCCCTGACGCCGGTTGCCGGTGTCGTAAGCCGCTTCCCGGACTTCTTGAAGATATCCGCCAACGTCTACAAATCGACTTGACCGGCGTGCCTGTAATCGGCGATTCATTTCGGGACATCCAATCGGCAACGGCGGTGGGCGCTCATCCTCTGCTGGTTCTTACAGGAAAGGGACAGACCACGGTTGCGAAGCACCGAACAGATTTGACGGGTGTACCCATCTATAAAGATCTTGCAGCCGCGGCCGATGCGCTGCTAGCTCTTTGAGACCCGTGCATGACCACGCTACGGTCGATCCTCTATCTTATCTTTCTGTCGGTCAGTGTCGTCTTGTACGCCTCGCCTATCAGCTTATTTGGAAGGATCTTACCGTTCGATTTAGTCTCGCGGGCAGGTCAGCACTGGGCGAAAGTCAATCTTAAAGCATTGGAGCTCTTGTGTGGCCTCGGCTATCGCGTGCAGGGTATGGAAAATCTCCCGTCCGGCAACTGCATCGTTTTGTGCAAACACCAATCCGCATGGGAAACGATCGCCCTACGTGCGTTATTGCCCCCAGCGCAAACTTGGGTATTAAAGCGAGAGTTACTCTGGGTGCCCTTCTTTGGCTGGGCGCTCGCCGCTTTTGCACCGATTGCTATTGATCGAAGCAGCGTACGCCGTGCCGTTCGGAAAATGTTAGCGGAAGGAAAGAGGTGCCTGGATAACGGTCGCTGGATAATAATCTTTCCGGAGGGTACGCGAGTGCCGTCAGGGACCAGAAAGCATTACGGACAAGGTGGAGCCATGCTTGCAAAAAAGAGTGGTTATTCAGTGCTGCCGATCGCGCACAACGCAGGTGTGTTCTGGAGACGTCGAGATCTCCGAAAGCACCCGGGGCAAATCGATCTAATTATCGGAGAGCCACTCAATCCGAAGGGACTTAAACCGGAGGAGATAAACCAGCGTGTCGAGAATTGGATTGAGGAAACCGTAGCAAGGCTTCCGTATGCAAGATCATCTTAAAATCAGACATCGATATTTTCCGCCTCGAGCGCATATTTTTCAATGAACTCGCGCCGTGGTTCTACCTGATCCCCCATCAGTGTCGTGAATATCTCGTCTGCCGCGATTGCGTCCTCGATAGTCACCCGTAAGAGCCTGCGTGTTTCTGCGTTCATTGTGGTTTCCCAGAGCTGATCCGGGTTCATTTCGCCAAGCCCCTTGTACCGCTGGATGTGGTACCCGCGTCTCGCGTCTTCTATCAACCACTTGAGCCCTTCCCCGAAACTCGCAATTGGCTTGCGTTTTTCGCCACGAGCAACATAGGCTCCTGGCTCTACCAGACCGTTGAGCTTGTCGCCCAAAGCAGCTATTCGTGCATAGTCGGCTCCGCGAAAGAAATCAGCAGATAAATAGGACGTTTCTGGAATCCCATGGCGAAGTCGAGTAAGAATTAGACCTGGATATCCTGTTTCTCCAACTGTCGAGTTTTTGACAAAGAAACGTTCACCAGGGACGCTTCCAGCGTTCAAGTGCTCTTCGAGCTGCAATGTCCAACCGCCTGATTGCTCGGAATCGAGAAGCATCTGCGAGTCGATTCGCTGCAACGAAAGCAATGATTCCAAAACGGATCGGTCATAACGTCTCGCAAGCCGTTCAATGATCCCCTGGTAGACTTGGTAATCCTTTGCCAGGTCCTCAAAAGCCGTATCTGCCAGGGGCGGAGCATCCTCGGACACAGAAAAATGCGCGCCGTCCAGCGCCGCTTGAAGAAGGGCCTTGTTTAACTCCGCGTCGTCGAGAAGATAGAGCTCGTGTTTCCCTTTCTTTACTTTGTATAGGGGCGGCTGCGCAACATAGATGTGCTCTCGCTCGACCAGTTCCGGCATCTGGCGGTAGAAGAAGGTCAAAAGGAGTGTACGGATATGGGCTCCATCGACGTCTGCATCTGTCATGATAATTATTCGATGATAGCGCAGCTTATCGGGATCGTAATCCTCTCGCCCTATACCGCACCCTAACGCAGTAATCAGAGTACCCACCTCCGCTGAAGACAGCATCTTGTCGAAACGTGCCTTCTCCACGTTAAGTATTTTTCCCTTGAGGGGAAGAATAGCCTGAAAAGCACGATCACGACCTTGCTTTGCCGAACCACCAGCGGAATCCCCCTCGACGAGGTAGAGCTCAGATTTTGCAGGATCCTTTTCCTGGCAATCGGCGAGCTTGCCGGGCAATCCTGCGACATCCAAGACCCCTTTTCGTCGTGTCATTTCCCGAGCTTTACGAGCGGCCTCCCTTGCGCGTGCGGCGTCGAGCATTTTGTTTGCGATAATTTTGGCTTCAGCTGGATTCTCTTCGAGAAATTCGCTTAGATGGTCCACAAGCAATCCTTCGACAATGGCCTTCACTTCAGAGGAAACGAGCTTATCTTTTGTTTGCGAGGAGAACTTAGGATCTGGAACCTTCGTGGACACTACAGCCGTCAAGCCTTCGCGCGCGTCGTCGCCGACAGTACGAATCTTGTGTTTCTTTGCCAATTCCTCTCGGTCAATGTACTGATTGAGTGTCCTTGTCAGGCCGGCACGAAAGCCCGCCAGGTGGGAACCACCGTCCCGTTGAGGAATATTGTTGGTATAGCAGAAGATCTTCTCCTGAAAAGACTCGTTCCACTGCAGTGCTATCTCAACGTAGACTCCTTGTCGCTCCGCAAGAAAAGTAAACACAGTTGGATGGATGGCGACTTTGTTACGATTCAAATGCTTCACGAAGGCCTGAATGCCTCCCTTGTACTCAAAGCGATCTTCCCTGCCGGTGCCCTCCTCGACGAGTGAAATCGTTATACCGGAGTTGAGAAAAGAAAGCTCCCGTAAACGTTTTGCAAGGATATCGTAATGGTATTCGAGGTCCGAGAAGATTTCCGGAGATGGTAGAAACCGAATCTCTGTGCCGGTAGTCGCGCTTTCGTCGACCTCTTTCAACGGATAAAGCGGATTCCCCAGCCTGTACTCCTGCATGTAGCATTTGCCCCCGCGGCGTATCCACATCGTGAGGTGCTCGGACAACGCATTGACAACGGATACGCCGACGCCATGTAAGCCGCCGGAAACCTTATAGGAATCAGCGTCGAATTTTCCACCTGCATGGAGAACGGTCATAATTACTTCGGCAGCGGATCGATTTTCTTCGGAGTGAATATCGACGGGAATACCACGACCGTTATCTTTCACGGAGACGGAGTTATCGGAGTGAAGGGTTACGAGGATGTCGCTGCAATGCCCCGCTAGAGCTTCGTCGATGGAGTTGTCGACGACCTCGAATACCATATGATGGAGACCGGTTCCGTCATCTGTATCGCCAATATACATCCCAGGTCGCTTTCGAACGGCGTCAAGACCCCGCAGCACCTTGATATTCGATGAATCGTAACTCATGAAAAACCTTATGTGTTTGTAAAACGATGTCACCCGACGAGCGGAGGACCACTCCGGGCATTCTGCAGGTTAGGCGGTGAGAGATGTGAGAACACCATGTTTCACGTGGAACATTCGGCCGTCATCTGTTGCGGAAGCAAACTATTTGACAAGCCGCATATCGCGCCCCGTGACAAACATCTGAAGCTCCAAACGCAAAACAAGTCCCATAGCTTCCAAAGTGTTCCCGAATCCAACTCTGCAACGAGATCATCCAGCGGCCAAACGCACGATCCATATCCTCTCTTCTGGCACACTCTTTGTGCCGCAACATTGAGCATGGAAACCAGGAGCTTCGACTAACCCCTCGATTCAACAGTACGTACACCGTCTATCTCAAGCAATAAATTTTGGCGCGTAGGTCCATATTGCGTTAGGTCCTTACAAAAATCGTCCTTGAAAGAGGACAACAACCGATCACAAAGCGAGCTCCCGACTGGCCATCCAAGGTAAAAATAAACGGCGTTCGCAGAAAATTGCAGAAAGCGGCGTCAGAGACCTTTTCTCTCTCTTTCAAGATGGTCGACAAAATCCTTCTGCGCGCCAGTTACGCTCAAGGCTAAGCTCAAGCAACCCTCCATCCCACAATCGAGCGCATCTTGCGCCGCTTCTAAGCCAAGAATTCCTTCGCGCTAACGCTCTACGGAAAGCCCTAAGCCGATCCCAATGCTCATGTTCCACGTGGAACAGCTTCAAATCGAGAAACAATCTTCCAATTTTCGGATCCGCTACCACTAGCTTCCGTGAAGCTTCGCCCAGCAATCAGATCTCAAAATATTTTTCAGGTCTTGCACCCGAAGTACAGATTCACCGTCCTCATAAAGTACTTTTCCTCGACGCCCCGCGACCATTTCTCTATCGTCTCTTCTATGCCATCTTTCCCTATCCGTTTAACAACCTTCAGTCGATTAGTCCCTTTCCTAACCGGCGGCCGTTGGTTTGCATCGCGAAACGTACACCCTCACGCCTGCAACAAAGCCGACTCAAAAAAGTCGTTTTCCTCCAACCAATCCCTCCGATAATCCAATTTACTTTGCCGCCGGTTCTACCTTCAGCCTCACGATGTTTCTGCGATTCGATAAATCCAGC
>JAJDOL010000144.1 GCA_022340195.1 Chromatiaceae bacterium | reverse complement strand
GCCGCGTATCCGGACCATCCATCGACCCGCGGCCTGTCCAACCATGCCCTTTTCCCTGGAAGCGTTGCCTTTGGGCATAGCGCCGCGGCGGGTTGGACCCTGGCCACGCCCCTCGAGACCCAGAAAAACAGCTGGAACGAGACCGGACCCATCCGGGGCGATGTGATCCGGGAGGCGGACATGGGTGAGCTGGCCGGACCCCTCCCGCTTGCCGTCGCCCTCGTCCGCCCTGCGCCGCAGGGCTCCGGCGAGCAGCGGATCCTGGTGCTGGGGGACGGGGATTTCCTGAGTAATGCGCACCTGGATATCGCCGGTAATCGGGCGCTGGCGCTACGGCTGGTCCAGTGGTTGACGGCGCCGGAAGGTGCCGCGAGCTCGCCGGCGCGTTCTGTGCCGGATCGAGAGCTCGGGCTTACGCGCACTGAGATCCTGGTGATCGGTGGTGGATCGCTCGCAGGGCTGCCCATCCTCTTTCTGGGGATCGGGCTGATCATTCGCTGGCGCCGCCGGCGGGGATGAATCCATGCGCAGTCGCTGGTTCGTCAACCTGCTGCTCCTGATCCTGGTCATCGCACTCGGTGCCCTGATGCGCCGGGAGTTGGAGCAGGAGCGCGAGGTGGTGACGCTGACCGGGCTGGCCCCGGAAAGCATCCAGGAGATTTCCATCGAACGGTCCGGCCATCCCGTGATCCGCCTGGTCCAGGGGGTGGACGGATGGCGCATGGAGGCCCCCTACCGAGCGCCGGCCGAAGCCGGGCGAATCAGCCAGTTGGTTGGTATCGCTGCCACCGGAGTCCAACGTTCCTTCCCCAAGAGCGGAAGCGCCGAGCGCTTGGGCCTGAATGCGGATAGCCTGCGCCTGACCCTGAACGACCTGATTCTGAGCTTCGGTGATCTGGAGCCGAGCTCACAGCTCAGGTACGTGGCCATCGGCGAGCAGGTCCACTTGATCGGCGACGGCTATTACCACCACCTGATTGCAAGCGCGGAAGACTATGTCGACCGCAAGCTGCTGCCCGCCGGATTTCTGGCCAGCGCCGGGACCCTCGACGGCCGGCCCCTGACAAGCGCGCAGCTGGCCGAGCTCAAACAGCTCGCGGCGGCGGACGTGATGCCGCTGGGATCGGAGCTGATCGGGCGACTACTCTCCCTCGACTCCGAAGACACCAAGCAGTCGCTGCGCTTTCTGGTCTCCGCGGATGGACGCCTTTGGTCACGACTCGACCTGCGGTTGCGTTACCTGCTGGCAGCACCACCGGCCTGGGCGGTCGCGGAGGCGGCGACCGAATCGGACGTCGGCGATCTTCCCGCCGGCGATCTCGATCCGTAGCTGGGACATCATGCCCGAGCTCCCTGAGGTGGAGACCACCCTGCGGGGGATTGCTCCGCGGCTACGCGGGGCCTTGATCGACCGGCTTCTGGTTCGCGAGCGCCGCCTGCGCTACCCGGTGCCCGCAGACACGGAGAACCGGATTCGTGGGCAACGGATCCAGGCGTTGAGTCGTCGCGGCAAGTACCTGCTGCTGGGGCTGGAGCGGGGAACAATCCTCATCCACCTGGGCATGTCCGGTAGCCTGAGAGTGCTGGAGTCCGCTATTCCGCCGGCCAAGCACGACCACCTCGACCTGTGCCTTTGCGGTGGCAGCAGCTTGCGCCTGCGCGATCCGCGCCGCTTCGGGATCTTTCTGTGGACACCCGATCCGCCCGCGGACCATCCGCTGCTTGCGCATCTCGGGCCCGAGCCACTGGATCAGGGCTTCGACGGTGACTACCTCTACGCGCATGCCAGCAACCGCACCTGCGCGGTCAAGAGCTTCGTCATGGACGCGCAAACGGTCGTGGGCGTCGGCAACATCTACGCCAATGAGTCCCTGTTCCTGGCGGGAATCCACCCGGCCCGACCCAGCAACCGGATCGGCCGCGAACGATATCGGCGTTTGGCGACCGCGATCCGGCGGGTGCTGGCGAGTGCCATCGACCAGGGCGGCACGACCCTGCGGGACTTCGTACGGGAGGACGGCCGTCCGGGCTATTTCGCGCTGTCGCTGAAGGTCTACGGCCGCACCGGCGATCCCTGCCCCGGGTGCGGCGCGCCGATTCGACAGCGGCGGATCGGGCAGCGGTCGAGCTTCTTCTGTCCGCGTTGTCAAACATAAGGCAGGTATCGGGATAGAGCACCGAGTACCGCCGCTGAAACAGGTTGCACTACATTTGTCTGAATCCATGATCGACGCCCATGACGATTCTCTCCATCCCCTTCGGCGGTAAGCCACACGAGCTCGAGGTTCCCGAACGGAATCTCGCGGAGGTGCTGAGCCCGAAACCCTGTAAGCGCGTGCAGAACCTGGATGCCGCCATCGAGTCCGCGCTGGATGCACCCATGGGCCAGCCCCCGCTGGCGGAATGGGTCAAGTCCTCGGACAGGGTCCTCATCGTCAGCGACGACGGCACCCGTCTCACGCCTGTGCACAGCATGCTGCCGGCACTTCTCCGGCGCTTGAACGCCGCCGGTGTACCGGACGCGCGCATCGCCTGCATCATGGCGCTCGGCACCCACAGGTACATGTCCGAAGCGGAGATGCGGGCCAAGGTGGGCGACGACCTGTTCGATCGAATCCGGGTCTTCAATCACGAATGGCGGGACCCTCAAGCCCTGGTCGACTTGGGAGCCTCGTCCCAGGGTACGCCGCTGCTCGTCAACCGGGCGGTCGTCGAAGCGGACGTTGTTATCGGTTTCGGCACCATTGTTCCCCACCATATCCCGGGGTTTTCCGGCTCCTCTAAGATCATCCAGCCGGGGGTGTGTGGCGACCGTACGACGGCCGAGACCCATCTGCTGTCCTGCGAGAGCGGCGGCGATTCGTACCTGGGCATCGAGGACAATCCGGTACGCCGGGACATGGACGACATGGCGGACAGGGTTGGAATGCGCAGTATCTTCAACGCGGTGATGGACGATACGGGCGGCGTGGTTGGCCTGTTCTTCGGGGAAATGCGCCTGGCTTTCAAGGCGGGCGTGAAGCTGGCACGGGAGATTTACGGGATCGAGTACCGGGAGGCGCCGGACATCGTTCTGGCCAACTCCCACCCCTGCGACCTGGACTTCTGGCAGTCGCACAAATCCCTGTACCCGGCCCAGCGGATGGTCAAGCCGGGCGGCACCATCATAGTCGCCACGCCGGCGCCGGAGGGGGTCAGCCCGGTGCACACCGAGCTACTGGATTTCACGGCCTGGCCGTCGCAGGACATCAAGGCCGCTTATCGGGACGGGCGCCTGAAAAACGGCGTTGCCTGCGCCCTGGCCATTGCCTGGGCCATGGCCCGGGAGCATGCGTCTGTGATTACCTACTCGCCCGGCATCACGCCCGAGGAGAAAGCGGCCCTCGGCCACACCCACGCCCCGACCCTCACCTGGGCGGTAGAGGAAGCGCTGCGCCGTCAAGGACCGAGCGCACGCCTGAGCGTACTGACCCATGCGCCGGAGATGCTGCCCATCGGCCCCGTCGAGGACTGACAGGCGATGCGGCCCGGCCTGGAAGTCGCCGTTATCGCCGACGATCTCACCGGCGCCGCCGATACCGGGGTGCAGCTCGGCGCCATCGGATCGCCGGTCTATCTGCTGCCGGTCGAGACCCTGTCGCGCGAGCGCCCATGGATGGCCACGGCGGCCGGCGCCAGCGTCTACACGGCGAGTCGCCAGCTTTCCCCACAGGCAGCGGCCGAGCGGCTGCGGCTGGTGACCGAAGCGCTACCCCGCCTGAGCCCGCGCTGGATCTACAAGAAGATCGATTCCTGCCTGCGGGGCAATCTCGGCGTCGAGATCGACGTCCTGCTCGACGCGCTCGGGCTCGATGCGGCCCTGGTCGCGCCGGCCCTCCCCGCTCAGGGCCGCACGACCATCGGCGGCATACACCGGGTGCACGGCACGCCCCTGGTGGAGACTGAATTCGCAAGGGACTCGTTCGCGCCGGTTGCCTGCTCGGCGGTTGCCGATGTCCTTGCAGGCCAGAGCCGATATCCTATCGGCCGGATCGATATGAAGGAATACGGTGACGCCGGGCGCCTGCGGCGGCTGGTCAGACGGGAGCGAGAGCGCGGTTGCCGGCTCATCGTCTGTGACGCGGCCGAGCAGACTCACCTGGATCAGGTCGCTGCGCTGGTGGTCGAGGGCGCCGGCCGTCTTCTACCGGTCGGTTCAGCCGGCCTGGCTGCAAGCCTGGCCGGACGGCTGGGACAAGGTGGCGAAAACCCTGCGATCATCAGTGCACCGGACCGCAACGCCGATGGTGCATCGCCCTTCGGGCATGCACCCTACAATGAGCCGAGCGCTCCCGAAAGGCGCAACTTCGAAGGAGGTAGCGCCGTCCGGTCCGGGCATCGGTATCGGGATTTCGGCCCCGGTGTACAGGGCGTCGGCGCAATCTGCACGCCGCCATCCGCACCAGGTGTTGCACGACTGCTGTTGGTCTGCGGAACCGGCTCGCGGGTAACCCGCTGGCAGATCGATGCCTTGCTGAACCGGCATCCGGGCGCGCGCCACGAGCTGGATCCCGAATGGCTGCTCGAAGCCTCCAACGAGGACCACCGCAGTTGCGTAAGCGTGCTGCTCGAATCCTGGAGCGGCGGTATCTTGGCGCTCGGAATACGGCCCCTGTCGCCCTCGGGTCCGACGGTGACTCCGGGCCAGGCCCGGAAGGGACTGGCGGTGTTTGCGGGGCTGGCAGCGGAGGTCCTTCGCGCCAGCCGGACCAACGGTCTCTACCTGTTCCTGTCCGGAGGGGATACGGCCGAGGCTTTCCTCCGTGTATCCGGCGGCGAGGCCATCGCGCTGGAGCAGGAGGTGCTTCCGGGATTGGTGCTCGGGCGTTGGCTGGGTGGGGTGGCCGACGGTCTGTCCGTAATCACCAAGGCCGGCGCCTTCGGCGGGGAGCAAACACTGGTTGCGCTCTACGAGCGCCTGTCTAAAGGAGCTGGATCATGAGCGAGACGTACAGACCATTGCTCGGCATCAGCATGGGTGACCCCGGCGGCATCGGCCCGGAGATCTGTGTCAAGGCCCTCGACACCCCTGCGGTCTACGACACCTGCCGCCCGCTGGTGGTCGGCGACGCCGAGATCGTGCGCGACGCGGTGCGCTTTTGTAGCCTGGAGCTCGAAGTATCGCCCTGTGATCGGGCAGCGGAGGGCGGTTACCACCCGGGTGCCATCGATGTGCTGGATCTCGACAACCTGCCCTTGTCCGCCCTGAAGCTCGGCACCGTTACCGCGGCTCAAGGCAGGGCATCCTTCGAGTATGTGGCCAGGGTCATCGCCCTGGCACTGGCCGGCGAGGTCGACGGCACCGTCACCGCCCCCATCAACAAGGCGGCCCTGAATGCCGGCGGCTGTCACTACGCCGGTCATACCGAGATCTACGGCGACCTGACCGGGACTGCCGACTACAGCATGATGCTAGCCGATGGCGACTTCCGGGTCACGCACGTCTCCACCCATGTGTCCCTGCGGGAGGCCTGCGACCGGGTGAAGACCCCCCGCGTATTGAAGGTCATCGAGCTGACCCACGAGGCCCTGAG
>JAJDOL010000090.1 GCA_022340195.1 Chromatiaceae bacterium | reverse complement strand
GCCGCGGATGAGCGCGAACAGACTTGACTTGCCGCAGCCGTTGGGGCCCACGACACCCACCTTCTGGCCAGGGTAGATAATTACATTCGCGGCCTCGAGGAGTAGGTTGGAGCCGCGGCGCAGGCTAAGGTCGCGAAGCTGAAGCATCAAGGTCACGCCAATCGTAAAAGCTGACCTAAGATTATATCCTCACCTGGTGTTCTGGGCGTTCAGGGTACATCACGGGCCGGTCTGGATTCGGCGAAGAAAGGGGGGGAGCTGTTCGGAGCGAGGAATCAGCCAACGATGGCTACGACGGCCCCGGTCAGAAAGCACGCCAGGTTTCCCGAAAGCAACGACTTCGGACCGAGTGCGAAGATGTCCGCTCGCCGCTCCGGGACCATGGTGCCTAAACCGCCGAGCAGAATCCCCAAACTGCCCAGGTTGGCAAATCCACAGAGCGCGTAAGTCAGAATCAGGCGGCTTTGAGGAGACAGGCCCTCCTCGGGAAGAGCCGCGAGCTTCAGGTAAGCGACCAGCTCGTTGAGCACTATTTTGGTGCCCATCAGCTCACCTGCCAATGCCGCTTCACGCCAGGGAACACCGAGCAGCCAGGCTACCGGCGCCATGATCCATCCGAGAATGCGCTGCAGGCTCAGCGCCTCCCCTCCGACCACGGGTAAGAGATCAAACAGCTGATTGACTAGACTGACGAGCGCAATTGCGACTACCAAAGTCGCCGCGACGCCGACTACCAGCTTCACGCCGTCGAAGGTGCCATTGACGACTGCCTCCAAGCCGCTGTCGAACGTCCCGCTCAGGACGGCTGTTTCCTCAGACCGGCCTGTTTCTATGCCGGGAACCAGGAGAGCGGCAACTGCGATCGCAGCGGGCGCGCTGATGAGGGATGCTGTCACGAGATTGCCGGCGGCATCCGCCACCACAGGGGAGAGAATGGTCGCATAGAGTACGAACATATTGCCGGAAATGGTCGCCATGCCCGCGGTCATGACCATGAACAACCCGGCACGACTCATGTCCCGCAGGTACGGTCGAACCAACAGAGGCGCCTCGACCATTCCGATGAATACGTTCGCCGCGGTCGCTATGCCCACCGCGCCGCTGACGCCGAGCGTCTTGCGAAGGACCCAGGAAAAACCGCTTACGATCAGCGGCAGCACGCGCCAATGGAACAACAGAGCGCTCACGGCGCTGACGAGCAAGATCAGCGGCAAGCCCTGAAACGCAAGAACGAAGGCGTTGTGCGGATAAGCGGTCTCAAACGGCGGATCGCCGCCACCCAGGTACCCGAACACAAAGGCCGCGCCTGCTTGGGTTGCCGCCTGGACGGCCAGGACTAGATGATTCAGTGCCTCGAAGGCATTCTCCACCGGATCGAATCGAAGAAGTACCGTCGCAACAGCGAGCTGGAGAAGGATGCTGACGACAACTAACCGCCAGGATACGGAAGAACGGTTTTCGCTGAAGACCCAGGCCAGGCCGAGCAAGACCAGGATACCGAGAGCCGCTTGCCACACCACCATCGACCATTCTCTCCGGGAAATCAGCGCTCGCGGCTTAGCCGAACAAGCGGAAGAAATTGTCGCTTGTGACGGCGGCAAGATCCTCGTCCGGCATCCCGCGCAGCCCGGCGATACAGTGCGCCACCGCAGAAACGAATTTCGGCTCGTTCGGCTTTCCCCGGTAGGGTACGGGGGTCAGGTACGGGCAGTCGGTCTCGATCAAAAGTCGGTCGATTGGCACCTTCGCGGCCACCTCGCGCAGATCGCCCGCCGTCTTGAAGGTAACTATGCCGGAGAAGGAGATATAGAAACCCAGATCCAGTGCCGCCCCAGCCATCTCCCAGGTATCCGCGAAACAGTGCAGAACACCGCCAACGTCCCGGGCACCCTCCTCCCTGAGAATCCGGAGTGTATCCTCCCGCGCATCCCTCGAATGGACAATCAACGGCTTTCCGCAAGCCCTCGCGGCCGCGATGTGGTTGCGAAATCGCTGCTGTTGCCAGCCCAGGTCTCCTTTGGTTCGAAAATAGTCCAGCCCGGTTTCGCCAATCGCCACGTTGCGCGCATCCTGTGCGAGCTCAACCAGCTCATCCGGCGTCGGATCCTGGCCGTGGCGCTCGTTCGGATGGACTCCCACCGAAACAGAAACCTGCGGATAGGGGTCGACCAGAGTCCGCATCTTCGGATAATGCTCCAAGTCGATTGAGACACAGAGCATATGCCCGACGCCGGCGGCTCGGGTCTCATCCATGAGGCGGTGGAGCTCTCCAGCGTAGGGTTTCAAATTGACACGATCGAGATGGCAGTGCGAATCAACGAGCATAGCGCGATCAGAAGTCCGAGAAGACTGGCCCACGGATAACGCCTCGCACCACGGACGCGCAATTAGCGGGAAAGCGAGTGGAGGTCGACAGGGAACCGCGGACGAGCCTGGTTTACATCGTGTGGGTAGGGCGATCGGATGTGAGCATGCCGGCGAGGTAAGCCTCGATCTTACGGCGAGCGACACCCTTGTCCTGGTCGCTGAACTGTATGCCCACACCAATGGCTCGATTCCCTTCGGCGCCGGCGGGAGTAAGCCAGACGACCTTTCCGGCGACAGGGATGCGTTCAGGCTCGTCCATCAGCCGCAACAACAGGAATATCTCGTCACCGATCTGGTAACGCTTGCTCGTGGGTATGAAAAGGCCGCCGTTCTTGACAAAAGGCATAAACGCCGCGAACAGCGCATTCTTGTCCTTTATCACGAAGCTCAGGATACGTTGTTGTCCACCAATTGCTCCGGAATCCATTGTAGTCTCTAGCCTCTTTGCATGATGGGAGGGTCGCTTTTCCGGAAACTCCTCGCCCATTTCACCAACAGCGACTCGTACAAGAGGAGTGAATTGAGCGAGCTGTGCTCGTCGGCCCGAGCTTCCAGAATCTGCATCAGATAGTGGTGCCCTACCCTCGGATCCAGTGTTTCGGCCAGGTTGCGAAGATCTGCGATCTTGTCCTGATTGATGAGCACCGGTGCCGGGTGGCCGCTCGCCAACCGCAGCAGATCGCTCAACCAACCGGCTAACCAGTCCAATAGTATAGCCGGCGCCTGTCGATTCCACTCAGTGGCTTCTGCGATCGGATCGCGAACGCCGCTCGCGACCTCGACAAATCCGGTGAATGCCCGGGCCCGCAGTGACAACAGGCCGTCGTTTTCAAGGGCGAGTGCCTTCAGCGGAGCGCCATGTGCCAACCGCAGGAGAGTAGCCGCATCGGCGGCGCTGGTATGCTGTTGCAGCCATGGGATCGCCTGCGCCTCGGACGGGATAGGAACCCTCAGTTCCTGACATCGACTCCGGACAGTGGCGGGCAGGCGCCCGGGTTGCTCGCAAACGAGACAGAGAAGGGTATCGGGCGACGGCTCCTCCAGGGTCTTCAAAAGGCTGTTCGCCGCGCTCAGGTTCATATTCTGAGCAGAATCCAGGACGATGACCTTGAAGCCACCTCTGTGTGCTGTCAAGGCGTCCGAATCGGCAAGTCTGCGGATAGTATCGACCTTGATCTCGCTCGACTTGCTCTCCAGGTCCGGGCCGATCTCTATATAGTCCGGGTGGGTGCCGGCGAATAGCAGCTCGCATTCACGGCAATGACCACAGGCAAGGCCACGCCCGTCGGGTTTGGCGCAAAGCAGGGAACAAGACAAAAGGGTAACCAATCGGCGCTTGCCTACGCCCGGCGGACCCGTGACCAGCAAGGCATGGGGAAGGTGCCCGCTCTCTTTTGCCCCCCTGAGCGTATTCCAACAGGTCTCGTGCCACGGCAGAGGCGCCTCGACATGGGATCGCGTCCTCATCGGTCAATTTCCTTCAGGAAGGCCGTGACCTGCCGTCGAACCTGGTCCGAAACCTGCTCCACCGGAACGCCGGCTTCGATAACGCGCACACGTTCCGGGTTGGACTGAGCAATCGCCAGGTATCCGGTGCGGACATCCTCAAAAAAGCACACCGCCTCGGACTCGAAGCGGTCCGGTGCTGATCGCCTTCCAGCACGCGCGATCCCAGTAGCCACGGGGAGATCGAACAACAGGGTCAGATCCGGTCGCATGGAATCCTGCACGTATTCCTCGAGCAACGCGATGCGCTCCAGCTCGATCCCGCGTCCACCGCCCTGATACGCATAAGTGGCGTCAGTGAAGCGATCACAAAGCACCCAGATCCCGTTTTCGAGGGCCGGCTGGATCTTCTTCTCCAGGTGCTCGGCACGGGCGGCGAACATGAGCAGCAGCTCTGTATCGGCCGCTATTCCCTTCAAGTCGGGATCGAGCAGCAACGCGCGGATGCGCTCGCCGATAGGAGACCCGCCGGGCTCCCTTGTAGTGAGAACGTCGACGCCTTGTTCCTCCAAGCAGCTCTGGACAACCGCGAGTTGGGTGGTTTTCCCCGCCCCTTCGATACCCTCCAGGGTGATGAACTTGCCTTTCGTCTTCATTCGCCGTTCGATTCGTCCCGATATGAGTCGAATGTTCTACCTCCTGAGGTGCCCCTGCCCGTACACCACCCATTTGTAGCTCGTCAACTCATTGGGACCGACCGGACCACGGGCATGTAGCTTGTCCGTGCTGATGCCGACGACAGCGCCCATCCCGTAGTCGCCGCCCCCGGATAAGCGCGTGGATGCGTTTACCAGCACCGAGGAGGAATTGACACCCCTAACGAACTCTCGAGCCCGCTGCAAATCCTGGGTGACGATGCCATCCGTATGCCCGGAGCCATAGGTATTGATATGGCGAATCGCTTCTTGCGGACCATCGACCACCTTCACGGACAAAATAGGGGCCAGGTATTCGGTCATCCAATCTTCGTCCGTAGCCGGCGGAATATCCGGTAGGAACTTTCGCACGCTTTCGCAGCCCCGCAATTCGATCCTTCCGGAAACCGCCTGTGCGATCGGTGGCAACAACCGCTCCGCACTCCCTGCATCGACCAGCAAGGACTCCAGTGCGTTGCACACCTCCACTTTCTGCAATTTGGAATTGATCACAAGATCAATGGCCATTTTCTCCGGCGCGTCCTCAGCCAGATAGAGGTGGCAGATGCCCTCATAGTGCTTGATGACCGGGATACGGGTACCCTCGGCAATCCGCTTGATCAGCCCCTTGCCACCGCGAGGAACCAGCACATCGATATAGTCGTCCATACGCAACAGGTCGGATACCGCCTCGTGACCCGCTATCCGAACGATTTGCACAGCATGTTCCGGCAAGCCGCTTTCTACGCAGGCTCGGATCATGGCATCCGCCAAAACGATATTCGTGCGCAGTGACTCCGAGCCTCCACGAAGAACGACCGCGTTTCCGCCCTTCAGGCACACGGATGCCGCATCCGTCGTCACATTCGGGCGACTCTCATAGATGATACCGATCACGCCCAGCGGCACGCTCACCTTCCGGACCTCCAGTCCATCGGGACGCGTGTGTCCCTCCAATACCCGTCCGACCGGATCCGGCAAGGCGGCAACCTTGGCCAAACGGCTCAACATGTAGTCGAATACGCTTCCGGAGATTTCCAGGCGCTTCACCAGCGGCTCGTCAAGACCCGCTTCACGGGCATTTTCGACATCTTTCTGGTTGGCTCGCATCAGCTCATCTTTCACCGCCAACAAAGATTCCGGCATGGCGGCGATTGCCGCTTGGCGCACAGAACCTGAAAGCGTCGACAGCTCAAGCGCAGCAGCTTTGGCGTTTTGGGCAATGGTGAGTATCGAGGACATATCTAGTCTTTTTTTGCGAATTCAGGAGAAGGGAACACCGGCGATAGTAAACTGACGCACCAAAAGCTCGATATTAGCCGTTGCGAGGATACGGAAAAAGATCGAGAGTAGCTATCAGCACCGCGTGGCCCCTCCGAGCACGATTCGAGTGGAGCCCTTCAGTCCCTGGCAGCCGGTTTTTTTTTCGAGCAAGAAACCGTATGGCATCTCAAAACGGTTATGCCATGCCGTTCAAGGCGCACTAAGCGGTGCAGGAAACCGAAATTCGATCGCTCTGCCTGATACGGTTAGTTCTTTCCTCTGAATCGGAATCACTGCAGTCTATTCTGACCCAGTATCAGGGTTTACGGAGCTGATAGCGCCTCACCGCCTCGTTATGCTCCGCGAGATTGGCCGAGAAATGATGGCTTCCATCCCCCTTGGCGACAAAATAGAGGCTATCCCCCGCTCGCGGATGCAGCACCGCGTTGATGGCGTCGCGTCCCGGCAAGGCAATGGGTGTGGGCGGCAGGCCTTCGCGGACATAGGTATTGTAGGGATTGTCTTGGCGCAGGTGGGCACGGGTTATGTCTCCCGCGAACCGCTCGCCCAGCCCGTAAATGACGGTCGGGTCTGTCTGAAGCTTCATCCCCAAGGTCAAACGCCGAACGAAAACGCCCGCGATGATCGGTCGCTCGGGGGCAAGACCCGTCTCCTTCTCCACAATTGAAGACAGGATCAGGGCCTCGTAAGGGCTGCGCAAAGGCAGGCCCTCGTCACGCTTTTCCCATTCCTCAGCCAACACCCGCTTCATGGTCTCATAGGATCGGCGCAGCACGTCCAGATCGCTGGCACCCTTCGCGAAATAATAGGTCTCCGGGAAGAATCGTCCTTCCGGATGCTCTTCGGGATGGCCGAGTTTGGCCATGACCATCTCCGCGGTCGGCTCATCGCCAAGCAGGTTCGCGAAACGGGTGTCCTTCGCTAGCGCATCCAGGACTTGGCGGTAGGTCCATCCTTCAACCAGCGTGAATGCCCGCTGCACGACCTTACCCGAGGTCAGAAGCGCGAGGAGATCCGGGGGGGTGATTCCGCTTCGTATCTCGTACTCGCCGGCCTTGATGGCGGTGGCCTTATCGGTGAAATAGGCCATGGCCATGAAGAAATAGGGATGCTCGAGCAGACCCATGCGCTCGAGCGTCTCGCTCAACGCGCGCAGAGAGGTACCTCGCTCTACCTCGAACACCAGCCGATCCTCGCCCAGTGTCACCGGCTTGGACAGGAAGCTCCGGTACTCCATCAATAGACCACCGGCGACTAGACCTGTTGCGAGAATTACAACCGACAACAGTGCCCGCATCAGCCTCTGCTTCTCCCATCAGGTGTCCGGGCTGCTCGCTGAACGGCTGCAATCAGCTTCGAAGGCATGTCTGTGAGACCGACATCTTGCCCCACCAGACGCCGCACAGGCCAAACGCCAATCAGGGCATTGGTGAGGAAGAGCCCATCCGCGGTCAGGACGTCGGTACGCGCTATATCGCGCTCGACAACCTCGATGCCGAAAAGGCCGGCGATTCTCAGCACAAGGGCCCTCGCGGTCCCGGCAATTCCGCAGGTATCCAGCCGCGGCGTGAGGAGACGTCCGGCGCGAACGAGGAAAAGGTTGGACATAGTACCGCCAATGATCCGCCCCCTACCATCCTGCATCAGTCCTTCGGCGATTTCCGGATTCCGCCATTCGGAGCGTGCCAGGACCTGCTCCAGTCGATTCAGATGCTTTAGACCCGCAAGCGCCGGGTTCTCTCCGAGGGGAGTGCGGCAAAAAGTCACAGTAACGCCCTCTTCCCCCCACGTAATCGGGTATTTTGGCCACGGGTGTAGAGAAACGATGCAAGTTGGCCTCGGGTTCTCTGGCGCTCGATAGCCGCGTCCGCCGCTTCCCCGAGTGAGGATGAGCTTGAGCACACAGATGGATTCGCCCCGAATCAGGCGCACGCATTCGCCGAGCAACTGTTCCTGCCGTGGACAAGGAATCCCAAGGCGGTCGGCTCCGCGAGAAAGGCGGTCGAAGTGCTCGCGCCAGAGGCAGGGCTGACCATCGCGCACACCTATGGTTTCGAACAGCCCGTCTCCGTACTGCAAGCCACGATCAGCAATAGGGAGACGGTCCTGCTCGACTCCGTTGATCAGCGACCGAAGCGTCAAGACACTAAATCCAACGCCCAACCGCGCGGATCGAGACGTGCTCGCTTCTAGAGTCGGCGGAAGATGAGCGTACCGTTAGTGCCGCCAAAGCCAAAAGAGTTGGTCAGGACGACATCAAGCTTAAGCTCTCGCGCGCTGTTGGGGACGTAATCCAGATCGCAATCCGGATCCGGTGTCTCATAGTTGATCGTGGGCGGGACCACTTGGTCGCGGATCGCGAGGAGGCAAAAGATCGCCTCGGCTCCCCCTGCCGCCCCGAGCATGTGTCCGGTCATGGACTTGGTGGAGCTGACCGCTAGCTTAAAGGCATGGTCGCCGAATGCACCCTTGATCGCCAAGGTCTCGGCGATGTCGCCGGCGGGGGTCGAGGTGCCGTGGGCGTTGATGTAGTCCACGGAGTCCGGCTCCAGACCGGCGTCCTGTAGTGCCAGGAGCATGCAATCACACGCGCCCTCGCCGTTCTCGGACGGGGCCGTCATGTGATAGGCGTCGGAGTTCATTCCCATTCCCGCCAGCTCGGCATAAATGGGAGCGCCCCTGGCCTTTGCCATCTCGTATTCCTCGAGGACCACGACGCCGGCGCCGTCGCTGAGAACGAAGCCGTCGCGATCCTTGTCGAACGGGCGGCTGGCCCGCTCCGGGTCGTCGTTGCGCGTCGACAGAGCCTTGGCCGAGGCAAAACCGCCGAGACCGACGGGGGACGTGGCCATCTCCGACCCACCGGCGATCATGACGTCGGCGATACCGTGGCGGATCATCAGGGCCGCCTCGCCGATGTTGTGCGTCGCCGTCGCGCAGGCCGATACGATGGAGTAGTTGGGGCCCTTCAATCCGTACTTTATGGACAGGTCCCCGGCCACCATGTTGACGATATTGGCGGGAACGAAAAAGGCCGAGATCCTGCGCGGACCACTCTTGCGGTAAGCCTCGTAGTTGTTCTCGATACCCGTTATTCCACCGATCCCCGAACCTATCGCAACGCCGATGCGCTTGCGGTTCTCATCCGTGATCTCGAGGCCCGCATCCTCGATCGCCTGTATCCCCGCCGCCATCCCGTAGTGGATGAACTTGTCCATCTTACGGGCATCCTTCTTGGAAATGTACTTTTCCACGTCGAACCCGTAGATAGGACCGCCGAACCTCGTGCTGAAGGGCTCGACGTCAAAATGGGTAATGGGTTGGATTCCACTCTTCCCGGCCAGGATGTTCTGCCAAGCGGACTTGGTATCCAACCCCACCGGGGCAACGATTCCGATCCCGGTGACTACGACCCGTCTACCAGTCATGCGGTACCCCTATCTGTACTCAAGGCAAATACGAGCGCACGCACAGGCGCCGCCGGCGGCCGACGCTCGGTCGTACCCGCGGCGGCCTTTAACCAAGGTGCCCGTTTATGTAATCGATCGCCTGCTGGACGGTCGTGATCTTCTCGGCGTCTTCGTCCGGGATCTCCGTCTCGAACTCCTCTTCCAGGGCCATCACCAGCTCCACGGTGTCTAGCGAATCGGCGCCCAAATCGTCCACGAAGGACGCCTCGGAAGTCACTTCGTCGTCTTTGACCCCCAACTGCTCGACCACGATCTTCTTTACTCGTTCTTCGACACTGCTCATTGTGCTTTCTTCCTCACGGATTAGACAGATGGCCCTGACCCCAGGGCACGCGATATTCTATTCACAATCTGTTCACGATGAAAGGCGCACACCTGCTTTGGAGACACCCTTAACTTTTTGGAAAACGGTCAAAAAGACAAGCAACCGGATTTGTTCACCTGCAGCAATCGCCTCAATCCATGTACATTCCGCCATTGACATGAATGGTCTCGCCGGTGATGTAGCCGGCTCGGTCAGAGGCGAGAAAAGCTACGATCGAGGCTATATCCTCCGGCTCACCAAGGCGTCCGAGAGGAATGCTGCCCTGTAAGCGTTCGCGTTGCGCCTCGTCCAGCCCCCGCGTCATGTCCGTATCAATGAACCCGGGGGCCACACAGTTGACGGTTATGCCACGGGATCCGACCTCACGCGCCAGGGATTTGGTGAAGCCCATCATGCCGGCCTTGGTAGAGGCGTAATTGGTCTGCCCTGCGTTGCCAGTGGCGCCGACAACAGAGGAAATGTTGATGATTCGTCCCTTGTGTGCCTTCATCATTCCGCGCAGACAGGCCTTGCTCAAGCGGTAGACCGAGCTCAGATTGGTGTCGATCACCTGATCCCACTCGGCGTCCTTCATACGCATTAGCAGATTGTCGCGGGTGATGCCTGCGTTATTGACGAGGATCGTCGGGGAACCCAGCTCGTCACTCACTCGCCTCAGAGCCTTGTCGATCGAGCTCTGGTCGGCAACGTTCAGCTCCAGCCCCAAACCCTTGCACCCGTTTTCCCGCAAGGTCTGATCTATCCGCGCCGCGCCGGCCTCGGTTGTAGCGGTACCGGCAACAACAGCCCCCGCTTTGCCAAGGACCAGTGCTATCGCCCGCCCTATTCCACGGGACGCGCCTGTTACCAGCGCGATCTCATCATTCAACATCTTGCGTCTCCTCGCGAACGACTGGCATATGACAGAAATCGCCTCAGTACTCGAGCAGCACAGATCCCCAAGTGAAGCCGGCGCCGAAGCCCTCCATCAGCACGGTCTCGCCGCGGCGGATGCGCCCGTCACGCACCGCCACATCGAATGCCAAGGGAATGGATGCAGCCGAGGTGTTGGCGTGCTCGTCCACGGTTACGACGACGCGGTCCATGGGCAAATCCAGTTTGCGGGCAGTGGCCCGGATTATCCGGATGTTGGCTTGATGAGGAACCAACCAGTCGATGTCCGACTTCTGCATACCGTTAGCCTTGAGGGTCTCGTCCACGATGCGGCATAGCGTGGTGACCGACATCTTAAAAACCTCGTTTCCCTTCATTTCCAGGTAGTGGTCCTCGTTGCGGTCGCCACCGATCCCGCCGGGAACCTGAAGCAGGTCCACATAGGAGCCATCCGCATGCAGATGTGAGGAGATGATGCCCGGATTCCTGTCCGCCTCCAACACGACAGCGCCTGCGCCGTCGCCAAAGAGTACAGCCGTGGCACGGTCCTGCCAGTCGAGCAGACGCGACATGGTTTCGGCACCAACGACCAGCGCGCGGCGTGCACTACCGGCACGGATAAACTGGTCTGCAACTCCGAGGGCGTAGACGAAGCCCGCGCACACGGCCTGGACGTCGAAGGCGCAACAGCCCCTTATGTCGAGGCGCCGCTGCAACAGACAGGCGGTGCTGGGGAAAATCTGGTCCGGGGTCGTAGTCGCAACCACAATCAGGTCGATCTCGGCGGGCTCGAGGCCGGCGGCCTCCAGCGCCCGACGGGACGCGAACTCCGCCAGCTCGCTGCAGCTCTCACCGTCTCTGACAACATGCCGCTTGCGAATCCCGGTGCGGCCCCGAATCCATTCGTCCGAGGTATCGATGATGTCCTCGATGTCCCTGTTGGTCAGCACCGATTCGGGCAAAAAGCCACCTGTTCCGATGATGCGCGAATAAAGGCTCACGCCGTCGACCTCTGCTGTTCGGCTTCCAGTTGCCGAGATACCTGCTGGGCAATACGTTCCGGGATGTTGCAGTAGATTTCCTTCTCGGCGATGTGGATCGCATTTTCAAATGCGAGCCTATCGGCTCCCCCGTGGCTCTTGATGACGATACCTTTCAGTCCGAGCAAGCTGGCTCCGTTGTAGCGTCTGGGATCGACTGTCCGGCCGAAGCGCTTCAGGACGGGGAGAGCCACCAAGCCCGAGAAGCGTGTCAGCAGGTTGCGCTTGAAGCCCAGTCTGAGAACATGGCGTACTAGCTTGGCAACGCCCTCACTGGCCTTGAGGGCTATATTACCGACGAAGCCGTCGGACACGACAAGATCCACACCACCGAGGTAAATGTCGTCCCCCTCGACATAGCCGATGTAATTCAGCGTGCTGGCGACGAGGCGCTCATGGGCCTGCTTGACCTGTTCGTTCCCCTTGATCTCTTCCTCACCAATGTTCAGCAATCCCACCTTCGGTGCCTCGATGCCCGATACTGCGGTCACCAGCTCGCTGCCCATGACCGCGAACTGGAAAAGGTGCTCCGCTGTACAGTCCACGTTGGCGCCCAAATCGAGCATGTGGGTCTGTCCCTGCACGGAGGGCACGGCGGTAATGATCGCCGGGCGGTCCACCAATGGGAGCATCTTCAGCACGAAACGCGCTGTCGCCATCAGGGCGCCCGTATTACCGGCACTAACACAGGCGTTGGCTTTGCCGTTCTTGACCAGGTCCAGGGCCACCCGCATGGAGGAATCTTTCTTGTTGCGCAAGGCCCTGGAAGGCGCCTCGTCCATTCCGACCTCCTGCGAGGCATGCTGGACGCTCAGGCGATCTGCAAAAGCAGCACCGCCGAGGTGCTGGACGATCGCATCCTCTTTGCCCACGAGTATCAGGGCCGTCTCTTTGGAGTTGCGCAGAAACTCTAGCGCAGAGGCTACGACCACATCTGGACCATGGTCGCCACCCATGGCGTCGAGGGCGATGGTCAGGCGTTCGGCCAAGATGCGCTCCCTCCCCGAGCTCGGGAATCCACGCGCGCGGTAAGGGATATCGACCGCTGTCAGTCTTGCTTTATCACCACTCGACGGCCGCGATAGTAGCCGTCAGGGGACACCTGATGACGACGGTGGGTTTCGCCCGTCGTGGGATCCGAAGAGAGGGTGGGGTTCGACAGGGCATCGTGGGAACGACGCATGCCCCGCTTGGAAGGGGTTTTCCTGTTCTGTTGGACTGCCATTCTTGCCTCCGACTTACACCGAGGAGGCCGCCGGAAACCCTTGAATCCGCTCGGCCGTTGTCTGTTTATGGGCTCCGGATCCCGGTCGCGGCGCCGCGAGTCTCACGCGTACATTGGTACAATTCACGGGATTCGCCCCTTCCCCTCCTCACCCTTGAGCTTGGCGAGCACGGCAAAAGGGCTCACTGTACTTGAGCGCGCTTGCGCCGCATTCAGGTCCGGCAAATGCTTCGCGCAAACCACCGGGTCATGCATCGGAATCTGCGGAAGCGCCAGCAGCAGCTCATCCTCGATCAGATCCCTGGGCCGCACCGGCTCGTCGCCTACCATCAGGGGATCGTAACGATCCGGCAGTTCCCGTTCCTCGTCGATATCAGAGACCAGCGCCAGCAATGTGTTGGCGTCGACTCGGTGATCGAGCACTTCGAGACAGCGTTGGCAGCGCAACCTAAGGGTCGCGGCCACCTCGCACCGCAGCACCGCCCGATGCGTTTCATCGCGGAAAAACGCAAGCCGGAAACTCGCATCGCCCTCGGCGTCGAGCAGCAGCCCGCGCACCCGAGGCAAGCTCGATAAAGGCTGACGACCGACAAGGACGGCGTGGTTGTCTACGGCTCGCCAGGGATCGAAGAGGTCCTTAAGCGGCGCTGACATAAACGCGAAATGTTATTTTGGCTCGACGTACCTGTCAAGAAGAAATAGATACGCCGCACCGCTTGGGCGGCAAGACATCAAGCTGCGAGGCCCGCTGGAGCTCGGACAGGTATACGGAACCCGAGATCTTGAATCAAGCATCGAAAGGGTGTCGTTTGATGATGGTATGCGCGCGATCTGGTCCTGTGGAGATTAGATCGATCGGCAGCCCCGAAAGCTCCTCGATCCTCGCCAGATAGCCGCGCGCGTTTTTTGGCAAGTCATCGTAGGACCTGGCACCCAGCGTCGATGTATTCCAGCCGGGCAGCTCCAGATAGCTCGGCCGGCATCGCCTAAGGGCATCCGCGGTGGTTGGCGGTGCGTCAAGGAGCTCGCCGTCCAATTCGTAACCAGTGCAGATTCTGATTGTCTGCATGCCGTCAAGGACGTCGAGCTTGGTGATACAGATGCCGCTCACACTGTTGACGTCGAGCGAGCGTTTGAGGGTGACCATGTCCAGCCAGCCGCAGCGGCGCTTGCGTCCAGTCGTGGCGCCGAACTCATGCCCCTTCTCGCCCAGGTGATCCCCGTCCGCATCGAACAGCTCGGACGGGAAAGGCCCGGCACCGACACGGGTCGTATAGGCCTTGACGACGCCCAGGACATAATCCAGATCCCGCGGTCCCACACCGCTGCCGCTCGCCGCCCCACCAGCGGTTGTGGTCGAGGAGGTTACGAAAGGATAGGTACCGTGGTCGATGTCGAGTAGCGCACCCTGGGCACCCTCGAACAAAAGATTCTTACCCTCACGGCCAAGCGCGTGGAGCAGACCCGCTACGTCTGTGATCAGCGGGATTATGTCTTCGGACTGCGCCATTACCTCATCCAAAACCCGCCTGTAGTCGACGGTTTCCGCCTTGAAGTAGTGTTCAAGGGCGAAATTATGATAGTCCATTATCTCGCGCAGCTTTTCCGCGAAGCCGTCGGCATCGACCAGATCCCCGAGGCGCAGACCCCGCCGTGATACCTTGTCCTCGTACGCGGGCCCAATGCCGCGACCGGTAGTCCCAATCGCCTTCTTACCCCGCGCTAGCTCGCGAGCATGGTCCAGGGCGATATGGTATGGCAGGATAAGCGGACAGGCCGGACTGATGTGTAACCGCTCGCGGGCCGGCACACCACGTTGGTCCAACATGCTCAGCTCCTCGAGCAGCGCGCGCGGCGAGAGTACCACTCCGTTGCCGATGACGCACTGTACCTCTTCGCGCAAGACGCCGGAGGGAATCAGGTGCAGGATGGTTTGTTTACCGTCGATGACCAGCGTGTGGCCAGCATTATGTCCTCCCTGGAAGCGAACGACGGCCGCTGCCCGATCCGTCAACAGATCGACCACCTTACCTTTGCCCTCGTCGCCCCATTGGGTTCCTATGACCACCAGGTTTTTTCCCATGCTCGATACCACTCGTTAGATGCCTAGGCGATTTCTATCGATCCCCTTGGAGCTAAGCGGGGACCAAACCCCAGCCTGTCTCCCCACGCACCAAGCGCTCGTCACACCCGAGCGCCCGCGCATCGCTCCCCTGTCCCGGTAACTCCGTGACCACCTGCCGCCCCTCCCGGCGTAATCGCGCGATCTCCCGCTGCAGGTCCGGGTCCGAGGACCAAGGCGCAAATATCCTGTCTGCCCGCTGGTAACGGTCGCCGACGCCCTTGCCCAGACGCAGCAACCCCTTGAGATCGGTACTGAAACCTACAGCGGGGCGGGACCTTCCGAACACCCGACCGATGTCGTCGTAGCGCCCGCCACGCGCTATTTCCTGGCCCCATCCGGGCACGAAAGCGGCGAATACGACACCCGTTTTGTAATGGTAACCACGCAGCTCCGCAAGATCGAAGTGTACAGGCACCTCCGGCACCCACTTGTGCGTTTCATCTGCCACCCGCCGCAAATGATCAAGGGCTGCCCGTACGGGTGCCTCGGCTGCCGCCAGCTCCTTGCCCGCCCGATCCAAGGCGTCGTCACCGTTGAGCTCCGCCAGCGCAAGCAACATTTGCGCAGTAGCACCCCTTAAACCCTGTCTTGCTATCAGAGCCTCGACCTCAGGCACGGCCTTGCGCTGCAGAGCCTCGAACAGGGTCAACTCCTGGCGCTCGTCCAGCCCCGCCTGGCGTGCAAGCCCGCGGTAGATACCCACATGCCCCAAATCCAGATAGGGGTTCCCGATTCCGACCATCTGCAGCGTCAGCAATACCAAACGCAGAATCTCGACATCGCTCTCGACACCCGAGTGACCGTAGATCTCCGCTCCTATCTGCATCGGACTGCGCGTACCTGCGAATCCATCGGACCGTGTGTGCAGCACGGTTCCGAGGTAACAAAGCCGAGTGGGCACATCGTTTCGCAGGTGATGGGCATCGATACGCGCGACCTGCGGTGTCATATCGGCGCGCGCACCGAGCATACGACCGCTGAGCTGATCGGTGAACTTAAAGGTCCGAAGATCCAGATCGTGTCCCGTGCCAGTGAGCAGGGAATCGAGATAGTCGACAAGCGGCGGGATAACGAGCTCGTAACCCCAGCTCCCGTAAAGATCCAGCAAATCTCGGCGCAAACACTCCATCACACGCGCTTGCGAAGGGAGTATCTCCTCTATTCCGGAGGGTAACAGCCAGCGTTCCTCTTGCATGCCCGGCTCTCAATTCACTAGATACAGAAGCACTACGCCCACCAGCATGCTAACCAGGCCGGCACCACGCAACGAGCGGTCGTCCTGCTCGGCCATCAGACGAAGCGCTCGCCGCAGACCCCCGGGGTTAAGGAAAGGCCAAACCCCCTCGAGCACCAGTAGCAGTGCGAGGGCTACAAACAAATCGTGCCACATCCCAAAATCCGACCTGAAAAAAGCCTATTGCAAACGAACGCCGGTGTGTTTTGCTCAACGTGTGACTAGACTACTCTGGAAAAGCGGTAGGAGCGGGCGGAGACACCATCTCGGGAACAACCGGGACTGCTGGCGGCGAGAAAGTCGCGGTTGGTTGTTCGGCAACCGGCCGGGGGACGGAAACCGGTCGAGGTTCCGGGGCCAACGGCTTCGCAGGAGGCTGCTGTCCCGTTTCTGCGCCGGGCTGGGTCTCGGACGCGGAGGCCGCTCGCGCGGGCGATGAGGGACCGGTTCCCGCCGGTGCCTTCTCTTTGAAGTAACGGAAGAAATCGGAGTCCGGCTGAAGGATCACCATGTCTCCTCCCTCACCGAAAGTATTGCGGTAGGCGTTGAGGCTACGGGAAAAGCTGAAAAAGTCCTTGTCGCGGTTGAAGGCGTTGGCATAGATCTCGGTCGCCTTAGCGTCGCCCTCGCCGCGCAGCTGCTCGGATTCTTTGTAGGCGTCGGCCAGGGTCACAGTCCGCTGCCGATCGGCGTCGGCTCGGATGCGTTCGGCCGCCTCGGCACCCTTGGCTCGCAGGTCCCGGGCAACGCGCTCGCGCTCCGCGCGCATACGTTGATAGACGGACTCGCTGACCTCCGGCGGGAGATCGATCTTTTTGACACGAACGTCCACCACCTCGATCCCGAGCTCGGCGGCGTTGGTGTCTACGTTATTGGTCAGGGTCTGCATCAGCTCCAAACGGTCGTCCGTGACCACCTCCTGGATGGTGCGCTTACCAAACTCGTCGCGCAGCGCTGTGTTTACACGCTCGGAGAGCAGCCTGGCGGTGCGCCCGCTGTCACCGCCGGTGGAGCGGAAGAACTGCCCCGGATTGGTGATACGCCACTTAGCGAAGGAGTCGACGATCACATCCTTTTTCTCCACCGTCAAGAAACGCTGGGGCCGGGAATCCAGCGTCTGGATGCGGCCATCGAACTTCTTGATGTTGTTGAGCACCGGAACCATGAAATGCAGCCCCGGCTCGTATTCGCTGTCGACAATCTCGCCAAGGCGGAGCTTGATGGCAACCTCCCACTGGTTGACGATGAAGGTCGCAGCGTAGACAACCAGGGCGATCAGGATTAGCCCGATCGGAGCCAACATCTTGGTTTGATTCATCGGCGGGACCTCCGTTCGCGTACCACCTCCCGCTCGGGTTCCGTCGCAGGCTTTTGATCGACCCGGGGGGTCGAGCTCTGCCGATCCCATGACTGGCCCCGAGCACCCTTACTCTTGACGAGCTGATCGAGGGGCAGGTACATGAGGCTGCTTCCCTCCTTCACGTCGAGGAGCACCATGTTGGTCTCTCCGAGTACCTGCTCCATGGTTTCCAGATACAGACGCTCACGAGTAACCTCGGGCGCCTTTTCATATTCGTCGAGGATGGCCAGAAAACGCGCGGTCTCACCCTCGGCTTCCGCGACGACCTTTTCTCGGTAAGCCTTGGCGTCCGCCTGTACGCGCGCGGCCTCACCTCGCGCCTGCGGCAGAATCTCGTTGGAATAGGCCATGGCCTTGTTCTCCAAGCGCTCTTTATCCTCACGGGCTTTGATGGCATCGTCGAATGCCTCTTTGACCTCGTCCGGCGGCTTGGCCGGCTGCATGTTCACCGAGGTGATCTCCAGGCCCGTCTTGTACTGGTTTACGAGAGCCTGGGCGCGCTCGCGTATAGTCGTCGCAACGGCGCTGCGCCCCTCTGTCAGGATGAAGTCCAGCCGACTGCCGCCGATCGTCGTACGTACCACCGTCTCGATAGCGTCGCGTAGCGTCTTATCGGGGGACTGATCCTGGAAGAGATAGTCTGCCGCATCTTGGATTCGGAACTGCACCGTTAGCTCTACATCGACGATGTTTTCGTCCTTCGTGAGCATGGCCGCCTTGTGAGAGAAGCTCTTGATCTCGTCGACGTTAACCAGCTCCACGCTCTCTACCGGATAAGGCAGGTGATACCTCAGACCGGGCTCGTTCATCGTGGTGTATGCACCAAACCGCAGCTCGACGCCGCGCTCTGCGGCATCGACGATGTAGAAGCCCGATGCCAGCCAGACTACAAACAGGATCGCCGCTACAATTCCGATCGCTCTTCCGCTGATGCCGCCCCCAAATCCCGACGGGCCGTTCCCCTCATCCGGCTCTCGCGGACCGCGCCTCTTTCCCCCGAACAGACCGCCAAGGCGCTCCTGAAGCTTGCGCACCACTTCATCCAGGTCGGGCGGCCCGTGATCTCCACCCTTCCCACTCCACGGATCTTTGTTCCCACCACCCGGCTCGTTCCAGGCCATAGTCACTCCAAAAAAGTATGCTGACCGCTTGGTCGTTAAGAGAATTTCTGTCGGGGCGGCCGGCTAGATTGATACCCGCGGATCGCCTCCGGCCCGCTAATTAGGTGCCGTCGCCAATGCACAATGTCAAGGCATAACCGTCGCTCAACGGGAAAGGGACCCATGGGTTGTCGTCGTGGTGCGGCATTGTAGAAAGGTGGGGCAGTTTCGGCAATCGCCGGCCTCACGCACCGGCGACCGCGAGACCCGCACTCTCGCTCAGGAACCGGTCTACCATCGAGTCATCCCTGCTCAGCAGACGCTCGAGCTCGATCCTGGGTATCATCAATTCCATGTCCCAACCGCCATCGGACGTTCCTCTATCCGACAGTACCTGGGCATGGGCGAAAAACCAAGCGCGCAACGCCCCTTCGCTCGGTTCGACGAAGATCCACCGATGCAATCGATCCCCCTGGAAGTGCTCAGTCAAGGCACCGAGTAACAGATCGATCCCGGCCCCACTACGGGCCGAAATCCAAACCCGACGTACCTTCCCCTGAGCGTCTCGCTCGAGTCGTGGCACTGCATCGGAGAGCAGGTCGATCTTGTTGAAGACCTGAATCTGAGGGACATCGCCGGCCCCGATCTCAGACACCACCTCCTCTACGTCCGCGATACATCCGGAGCGCCTCGGACTTGAGGTGTCAACGATGTGCAGCAGAAGATCCGCGGTCCGCGTCTCTTCCAAGGTAGAGCGAAAGGCAGCGACTAACTCGTGTGGTAGGTGGTTGATGAAGCCGACCGTATCGGCGAGGATCAATGTCGGTCCCTGCGGTAGGGGGAGGCGGCGCAACGTCGGGTCCAGCGTCGCGAACAGCTTGTCGGCCTGGTAGACGGCGGACCGAGTCAACCGGTTGAAAAGCGTCGATTTTCCCGCGTTCGTGTAGCCGACAAGTGAGACCGTCGGCAGCTCGGCTCTATGCCGTGCCCGACGGCCCTGAAAACGTTGCGATAGGATACGCTCCAGACGCTTATTGAGCTGGGAGATACGTTTTCCGATGAGGCGGCGATCCGACTCGAGCTGCGTCTCGCCCGGCCCGCGCAGGCCGATACCACCTTTCTGGCGCTCGAGATGCGTCCATCCGCGTACCAGGCGCGTGGAGAGGTGACGCAGCTGCGCCAGCTCGACCTGCAGCTTGCCTTCGAAGGAGCGCGCGCGCTGCGCGAAGATATCCAGGATTAGCCCGGTCCGGTCCACAACCCGGCATTGGAGGTAACGCTCCAGATTTCGCTCCTGGGCAGGGGCAAGCTTGTGGTCGAAGATCACCAACTCGGCTCCGTGCAGTTCAACGAGCACCTTGAGCTCGTCCGCCTTACCGGAACCGACGAAAAGGCGTGGATCGGGCGCTTGACGGAAACCGCCTAGGGAACCAACGACCGTCGCTCCCGCCGACCTTGCGAGCAATCGAAACTCCTCGCGCTCGTCCGGATCGCCCATGACGCCTATATCCAGACTAACCAGTAACGCCCGCTCACCGGAGCCAGGACGTTCAAACATGGTCGCTCGGAGAGGGAATCGGGGAAATCGGATGCAGCAAGATGCGGTGTGCTCAGGTTGATTCATGCGCGCCCGCAAGGGGCGCGCTCGGGACGGCTAGTTATTGCCTGGCTCAGGTTGGCCATCGAAAGCAACCGGTGGCAGCTTGACGTTGCGCGAAGGCACGACTGTGGAGATGGCATGCTTGTAAATCATCTGGCTGACATTGTTCTTCAGCAGGACGACAAACTGGTCGAACGACTCGACCTGCCCCTGGAGCTTGATTCCGTTCACCAGGAAGATGGACACAGGTATGCGCTCCTTACGCAAAGCGTTGAGGAACGGGTCTTGCAAGCTTTGCCCCTTTGACATGACTTGTCTCCTTTTTGTAGTAATTGGGATCTGGACGTCTTTGCAAAAAGCATTAGGACTAACCGCCAAGATCTGCAACAGCGTAGCACAGAGCTGGGTTTTTTATAACTGATTCAGAGACCTTCACCCTTTGCCAGGCGCAAAGCCCGGTCGAGAGGATGGTCCTCGTCAAGAACCCAATGGATATCGGACTCGGACCGCAACCAAGTGAGCTGGCGTTTCGCAAGTTGGCGCGTCGCGATAATGCCGCGCCGCACCATTTCGCTATATGTATATTCGCCAAATAAGTATTTCAACACCTGCCGATATCCCACACAGCGCATTGACGGCAGCTCCGTTGTCAGGTCGCCGCGCGCCCAGAGCGCGCGCACTTCTGTCTCCAATCCGAGCTCGAGCATGCTGAAAAACCGTCGCTCAATACGCCGGTGCAGTATGGCGCGATCTTCCGGCGCCCGCACCAGCTTCAGGAAGCGGTAGGGCAACCCCGAACGCCTCCCTGCTTGCGTGAGCTCGCTCACCGGACACCCTGTAATCTCATAGATCTCGAGCGCCCGCTGGATGCGCTGCGGGTCGTTGGGGTGGATGCGCCGCGCGGCTTCCGGATCGAGGGCTTCGAGGCGGCGGTGAAGCGCCGCCCAGCCTTGCCTCCTCGCCGCGGCATCGAGCCGCGCGCGCACTGCGCGATCGGCACCGGGAAGAGGCGACAGACCCTGCTGCAGGGCACGAAAATAGAGCATGGTACCGCCCACCAGGAGGGGGATTCGGCCGGTCGCCGTGATATCTGCCATCGCTCGCTCGGCGTCCGAGCAGAAGCGGGCGGCCGAGTAAGCATCGCTCGGATCGCAGATGTCGATCAGCCGATGCGGAGCCCGCGCCAATATGTCGGGACGGGGTTTTGCCGTACCTATGTCCATACCCTTGTAGACAAGTGCCGAATCGACGCTGACGATGTCGCAGGGTAGGCGCGCGACCAGATCCACCGCCAGGTCCGTCTTCCCAGATGCGGTAGGGCCCATGAGCAGAATGGCCAATGGCCGAGTGTGAGTCACCTCCGACATCGAGCGCGACGTTCGTTCAGCTCGCATTCAAAAACCGCATCCTCAAAGGCGCGAAAGACAGAGAGAAGGAGCAAGGATTGCAACAGTGGTTTAGGCTATTCATGGGACCAAGTGCAAGCGCGACGGATCCCTCTGAAATCCTTCGTGCTCTTTGGACCTCAGCGATTCAACTCATCGGTCAACGACCGCGCAGAAACAGACGGTCGAGCTCATGCATGGACAGCTTCATCCAGGTCGGACGTCCGTGGTTGCATTGATCGGCGCGCTCCGTACACTCGATATCGCGCAACAGAGCGTTCATCTCTTCAAGCGTGAGCTGCCGGTTGGCACGCACTGATCTGTGACAGGCCATGGTGGCGAGCACGGCATTGATCTCCTCGCGCACTCGATCGCTGTGCCCGTGAACGGTGAGGTCCGAAAGCAGATCCCGCAGCAGCCGCTCCGCGTCGGCACCATGGAGCATGGCCGGTATCTCGCGTACTGTCAGACTACCCTCGCCCATCCGATCCAGCCCCATACCGAGGCGTCGAAACAGATCCAGATTGGACTCGGCCAGGTCCGCTTCCCGTGTGCTGACCTGGACCAGGACGGGCACAAGCAAGGGCTGACTTCGGATCGCGCCCTGCTCCCAGGACTGCTTGAGCCGTTCGTAGCCTATGCGTTCATGAGCCGCGTGCATATCCACAATCACCAGTCCACCCGCCGCCTGTGCCAGGATGTAGACACCATGCAGCTGACCGAGAGCATAGCCGAGCGGCGGGATCTCGGTGGCCACTTCGCTATCTTGTCCAACCTGCGTCCTCTCGCCGGACCCCGGTCGTTGAACATCGAAGCTCGAGCCATACCCGCCGCGCCGCTCCCCAACACGCAGGGGCATGGTTCTTTGATAGGGCTCGGGAGAATCCGGCAGCGACTGCACCGAACCCGCTAAGGGGGCACCGACTGCCACCGGCGGGGCCTCGCCCGATGCCCCCTCTCCCCGAGTCAAACCCTCCGCCAGGCGCCGATTCAGGGCGCGGAAGATGAAATCGTGGACTTGGCGTCCCTCACGAAAACGGACCTCCTGCTTGGCCGGATGGACATTGACATCCACCAAAATCGGAGGCAGCTCGAAATAAAGCAGGTAAGCGGGATGACGCCCATGGTGAAGAAGATCCCTGTACGCTTGGCGCACTGCGTGTGCCACAAGCTTGTCCCGAACCATGCGGCCGTTGACGTAGAAGAACTGCAGATCCGCCTGACTTCGCGAGAAGCCCGGGCTTGCCAACCAGCCATGAAGACGAAGTCCCACGGCCTCCTGACTCACAGCGAGGGCATGCTCCAGAAAACCAGCACCCAACAAGCTCTTCAACCGCTTCCCCGCGGCGGACTCGTCCCCCTGCGCCGGAGCCAAGTCGAAGACGACCCGACCGTTGTGGGCGAGACGGAAGCGCACATCGCACCGCGCCAGCGCGACCCGGCGAACCAGCTGCTCCAGGTGAGAGAGCTCTGTTTTGTCCGTGCGCAGGAACTTGCGCCGAGCCGGCGTGTTATAGAAGAGGTCCCGTACCTGGACCGTGGTCCCCGGGGGATGGGCCGTCGGAACCAGCTCACTCGACCGCTCGCCGCCGTCACTTCGGATACACCAGGCTTCGCCCGCATCCCGGTGGCGCGAGCTGAGCTCCAATCGGGAAACGGACGCGATGCTCGGCAGGGCCTCGCCACGGAAGCCGAGGGTGGCGACCGACTCGAGATCCGCCAAATCCGCGATCTTGCTGGTAGCGTGTCGTGAAAGCGCGAGTACGAGATCCTCCGGTGCGATCCCCAGTCCGTCGTCCCGAACCCGTAACAACTTGATGCCGCCTTGCTCGACATCGATCTCAATGCGCCCGGCGCCGGCGTCCAGGCTGTTCTCGATGAGCTCCTTGGCCACCGAGGCCGGTCGCTCCACCACCTCTCCTGCCGCAATCTGGTTGATGAGCTGGGCCGGAAGCTGGCGGATGCGATCGGTCATCCGGCGATGGAAGCAAAAAGTCGCCGGCAGCGCAAGGTAGAGTGATTCCGAGAACCTAAGCGCCAGAAAGCGATCCCTCTTCGACGAAGAATTGACGGCAGCTGTGACCCGCTTCGCGACGAGTGTCGAGACCGGGTAACCCTTTTTGCGATATGTTTACGCTACGTTCACGGAATTCATCGGGACAGACATGAGCAAGCAGAGCTATTTGGCCATGGGCATGGTGACGATACTCGGGACAAGCCTCCCGGCATCCTCCACGGCCGAGGCCCAGTGCGCGGACGAATGCCTCCTGGGGGAGGTTGCAGGGAGCGCCGAGTGCCGGCTGTGGGACGACACCCGGGGCGAGTGGATCGAGCCGATCGACGACGGGCCGGGGCAATTGCACAACCGCGCCCGGGCCTATCTGCCGTGGCTGCGCGAGCTGCTGATGCCCGCCGGCGGTGTGATGGCGGCGGATTTCACCGACGCG
>JAJDOL010000321.1 GCA_022340195.1 Chromatiaceae bacterium | reverse complement strand
CGCCATATTTCCCGCAGCGAGATCCTCGTTCCCGGTTTGTACTCGACCCCGCACCAGGCAATCAGGTCGCCGTCGGTGATGGTTCGCTTCGATTTCCGTGACGCGTCGCCATCCTCGATCCGGAAGATGGCCTCGGCATAGGGTTTTAGATAATACTCGTGGCGATAGGTTGATTTCCGCCAGTCGGCGTCGCTCCAGGTTGCGGTGCCTATTAGACCCTTCACGTATTCGAAGTAGCTCTTTAGTCGCGCGTCACGTCCATCGGTCGAGTAATCGTAATACTCCGCCGGCGTCATGCATCTTCGCCCGGATGAGCGCAAGCGTGCACGGTACTTTTCTGCTTCCCCAAGAATTTCCGCGCGCCGGCGTGCAGCATAGCAGAGGTTGTACATGAACCGTCGTGTGCGAAGTGGCGCCGGCTCCGGCTTCCCGCCGAGACGCTGAAGAAGCTTGTCGGTGAACCTGACGTAATCGGAGCCGGCAAGCCGTGCAAGACGGTACTGCTCCCTATCAAAGCCGGGGACTTTGGTGACCGGGAGCTTGAGGTCCTCGGGCCACCTGAATCGCCGGTAACCGTCCCGATAGGTGGCCTCGTCGGAGGGTACGAAGCTCGGAAAATTGTCCTCGATATAAAGCTCCCGGGCCACTCTAGGAACTGTGGACGACAAGGTCCTTGGTACCCCATACTCATTGATCCCGACAATCTGGAAGGCATGGGAGCCGGGCTTGACGTAAATGACCCCGGGTTTGATCGTGTTTTTATTTAGCGGGATCGGATAGGTATCTCCCGGTATGGAGTCAGTCGTCGTCACGTCGTTGACGTAGTGAATAAGTGCTCTGACCCGTTCCTTTTGTGATAAGTGGTCCCACTGCTTCATTTTATTGGAGATGAGACCACCCGCGGAGCTGGGGTCATTGATAACGAAAGGTAGGCTATTCTCGAAGGAAAAAATGAGCCGCATGTCGTAGGCAGCATCCGCGCAATCCGTGGCGATGTCGAAGTAAGGGCTTGATGGGCTGCTGAAGATCTCCGGGACCCAGTACTCTTCTACCCACTTGGAGAATTTTTGTTCCCACTGGGCCGACCAATGATTCTCGGCGTCCCAGACCGCAGCGAAGGCTCCGTTGCAAAAGATCAGCAGCGCCAATAGCCAATAGGTTTTTTTGATCATTTTTCGGTAGAGCAATCAACGTGTATTGTTTGAATGTTATCGCTTTATCGGGTTAACATTCAGCCCGAATCGGAGATAGAGACAAGCGGGGTTTAGGTTTCGGGCTGTGCATCGCGTTGTAAGGGCGGGAATGAAACGTCCACAGAGGATGTACGCCATGGCGCACCTAGCCCCGTGCACGTTTCAGTATTCTAGCAACGGATGGTGCGATCGTCCCGTTCGTTATACGTTGTCTGTCGGTGGTTGGGGGAGGGGTCGGCTATGGGGACTCGAGGTGGTTGGTCGAAATGCCTGCGTCTAGTCGGAGTCGTGTCCGTTGTCGTGGCGCACTGGGCATATCCTGCGGAAGCAGGGGACGGATTTGGCGACGGTTTGGCCCTGGCCGCTCTAGAAAGAACTTACCATAGGGTCAGATACGATCCATCCTACGTTGTGATCGGATATCCCCGAGGGGACGTTCCGGCTGATCGTGGCGTGTGCACAGACGTCGTCGTGCGTGCCTATCGTAGACTCGGAATCGATCTGCAGGAGCTGGTGCACCAGGACATGAGGTCCAATTTCGATCTTTATCCGAAGAGATGGGGAGAGGAGCAACCCAATCCCAACATTGACCATCGCCGGGTCCTGAATCTTCAGACTTTTTTTTCCCGTCGAGGAAGCTCGCTTCCTGTCACGCGCCGAGCCCGCGATTACAAACCTGGAGACCTCATAACCTCGATCGTACCTCCCGATCGACCCCACATCGCCATTGTGTCCAACCGCAAGAGTACGGATGGGAAAAGGTACAAGATAGTGCACAACATCGGGAAGGGTCCGAAGTTGGAAGACCGCCTCTTCGATTTTCCGATAACCGGACACTACCGTTTCCCGGGAAGCACTGGTGGTACCTGGTCAAGCACCTGGCTGAGCGCGAAGTCGAACCATTTTCTTTTTTCCACCGACAGTTTTTGACAGCTGATCTCGTTACCAAGAGCTCGAGTATCCTGATCACGCAAATGATACAGGGTCTTTGTCGCCCACATCTGCACGCGTCGCGCTGCCATACGCGCTAGAATCCCAGGGTGAGCTTACCCGAACCAACGGATGTTGCTGGGCCGCGTCGCTTGACGTTTTTTGAAAGTTGAGCGGCGCTCGTTGGAAGTCCTGCTTTTCATTAGTCCGGGTGTCGTCCGGCGCTGACGGAAAAGCGCAATGCAACGAGGTGCGGTGGATCACCCAACTCGGTGCGGCCCTCCCACAAGGTCGAAGCAGGACTGCCCCCGCAGGAGAAACAGTCATGTTGAGTGTCCGTATTCATGGTCGCGGCGGCCAAGGCGTGGTTTCCGCAGCCGAGATGTTGTCTATCGCCGCTTTCCTTGAAGGTAAGCATGCCCAGGCCGTCCCGAGCTTCGGCTCCGAGCGCATGGGGGCACCCGTAGTTGCTTTCTGTCGCATTGATGAAACACCTATTCGACTGCGCGAGCCCGTGCTGGAGCCGGATGCCCTGATCGTACAGGATCCGACCCTGTTTCACGCCATCGATGTCTTCAACGGCCTGGTTTCGCACGGCTATTTGCTGGTCAACACGGGCCGTAGTATCGAGGATCTGGGTATCGAGAAAGCGGTTGAGCACCTGCCACCAAAGCACATCTGCATGATCCCGGCTACCGAGATCGCCATGAAGTACGTCAAGCGTCCGCTACCCAATGCGGTGCTGCTCGGTGCCTTGTGTGCCGAAACCGGTGTGATCGGCATCGACTCGGTCGTCGAGGCCATTAAAACCAAGTTTCCCGGCACGCTGGGCCAGGCGAACATCACCGCGGCGAAGGCAGCTTACGAGTTGGCTGCCCAGGCCTGAGACTGAGGAGGGACGAAGATGCTCAAACAGATTGAAGGTTCTCAGGGAGTTGCGGCGGGCGTAGCCCTGTGCCGGCCGGAGGTCATCTGCGCGTATCCAATCACGCCCCAGACCCACATCGTGGAGGACTTGGGGGCCATGGTGAAGAGCGGTCGGCTCGAAAACTGCGAGTTCATCAACGTGGAGTCCGAGTTCGCCGCGCTGTCCGTGGCCATCGGGTCCTGCGCGGCCGGTGCCCGTTCCTACACCGCAACCGCAAGCCAGGGTCTGCTCTTTATGGCAGAGGCCGTGTACAACGCCTCCGGCCTCGGATTGCCCATCGTGATGACGGTGGGCAACCGGGCCATCGGTTCCCCCATCAACATCTGGAACGATCAATCGGATTCCATGGCCTTGCGGGACGCGGGCTGGATACAGCTCTACGCGGAGACCAACCAGCAGGCACTGGATCTCCACATCCAGGCCTTCCGTATCGCCGAGACCCTGAGCCTGCCCGTGATGGTGTGCATGGATGGCTTTATTCTCACCCACGCCTACGAGCGGATCGACGTTCCCACTCAGGAGCAGGTCGACCGCTTTCTGCCCCCCTTCGATCCGCGACAGGTGCTGGATCCCGCAGAGCCCATCAGCCTGGGGGCGATGGTGGGACCCGAGGCCTTCATGGAGGTGCGCTACCTGGCCCATCACAAGCAGATGCAGGCCCTAGACCTGATCCCCGGGGTCGCCGCCGAGTTCGCGCAGATCTTCGGCCGTACCTCCGGGGGGTTGGTAGGATCCTATCGAAGCACCGATGCCGAGACCGTGGTGGTAACCCTGGGCTCCGTCATGGGGACCATCGAAGAAGTCATCGACGAGATGCGGGAGGACGGCCATTCGATCGGCGCCGTGGCACTCCGTTCATTCCGCCCTTTCCCGCATTCGGCATTGCGTAACGAATTTGCCAAAGCCAAACGTGTACTGGTTCTTGAAAAGAGCCTGGCGGTGGGCATGGGCGGCATCGTCTCCAACAATGTGCATATGACCCTACATGGTTCGAGTCTACCGATCTACTCCGTCATTGCCGGATTGGGTGGGCGCCCCATCACGAGATCCTCCCTACGCGACTTATTCATCAGGGCAATCGACGACGGGCTGGAGGAAACCGAGTTCCTGGACCTTAAGAGGGACGTCGTCGAGCGGGAGCTGGAGCGCGAGAAGGAGCTGACGCGCTCCGGCTCCATCGCCGAGAACATCCTGCGGGAAATCGGCGTCGTCGATGCCGCCAAGACGGCCTAGGGGGAAAACCATGTCTTTTCAACAGGTCAAGTTCTACCAGACCGGTACCCTCACCGTCGGCAATCGGCTCCTGGACGAAGCCCAACGTACGGTGCAGGCGACCATGGACCGCTCCAACTCGCTGGATTCCGGCCATCGCGCCTGCCAGGGCTGCGGCGAGGCCCTGGGTGCGCGTTACGCCTTGGACGCGGCGATGCGGTCCACCGACAATCAGCTGATCGCTACCAACGCCACCGGTTGCCTGGAGGTGTTCACCACCCCCTACCCGGAATCGGCCTGGCGTATCCCATGGATCCACTCATTGTTCGGAAACGCCCCGGCGGTGGCCACGGGAATCGCCGCCGCCATGCGGGTGAAGGGCAGGGAGGATGTCCGCGTCGTCGCCCAGGGAGGAGATGGCGGTACTACCGACATCGGCTTCGGCTGCCTGTCGGGCATGTTCGAGCGCAACGACGATGTGCTCTATATCTGCTACGACAACCAGGCCTACATGAACACAGGTGTTCAGCGCTCGTCGGCCACGCCCGGCGGGGCGCGTACCGCCACCACCCAGGCATTGGGGGAGGAGCCGGGCGCCGAGTTCGACCGCGGCAAGAACGTCCCCCTCATCGCCATGGCTCACCAAATCCCATACGTAGCCACCGCGAGCGTCGACAGGCTCCACGGCCTGGAGGCCAAGGTGGAGAAGGCTATGGGTATGCGCGGGGCGCGCTACATACAGGTCTTTGTCCCCTGTCCCCTGGGCTGGGGGTCCAAGCCTGCCGATACCATCAAGGTAGCACGCCTGGCCGTTGAGAGCGGGCTCTGGCCCCTGTTCGAGGCCGAGTATGGCGAGATCACCTCGGTGGCTGAGATCCGCCGGCAGGTTCCGGTCGCGGATTACCTGAAGCTGCAACGGCGGTTCGCCCACGTGCTCACGAACGAGCCTCAGTTGGCCCGGATACAGGCCATCGCGGACGCGAACATCCGCAAGTTCGGTCTCGTAAAGGCGCAGGGGGACTGATCATGAAGAGCAAGCCATTCGCAATCACCCTGGACGTCGGCAGCAGCCTGCTCAACAAGACCGGCTCTTGGCGCACCGAGCGCCCGGTCTATCTGGACCGGCTTCCACCCTGCAACAACGCCTGCCCGGCTGGGGAAAACATCCAGCACTGGCTGTTTCTGGCGGAAGAGGGACGGTACGAGGAGGCCTGGCGGCAGATTATGGAGGACAACCCATTTCCCGCCATCATGGGCCGTGTGTGCTACATGCCCTGCGAGCGTGCCTGCAACCGCGGGCATCTCGACGAGTCGGTCGGGATCAACTCCGTGGAACGGTTCCTCGGTGATCAGGGGCTCATGTACCAATGGAAGGTGGAGTCTGGTCCGGACACGGGTAAGAAGGTCATGATCGTCGGAGCCGGCCCCGGTGGACTGTCCGCAGCCTACCATTTGCGCCGTATTGGGCATCATGTCACCGTTTTCGAGGCGTCGGCCAAGGCCGGCGGACTCATTCGCTACGGAATACCCAAGTACCGGATGCCCCGCGAGAAGCTGAACGGGGAGATCAGACGCATCGAGGAGATGGGCGTCGAGATCCGCTGCAACGCACGCATCGACGACATCCTGGAGACCCGAGACCAGGGCGGCTTCGACGCGGTCATCCTCGCGCTGGGGGCGCCGAGCCCCAGGCGTGCGGACATCCCTCAGGAGGGGGAGGGCGTTGTTGTCTTGAACGCGCTGGACGTGCTGCGCGAGGTCGAGCTCGAAGAGCCAACGGCGATGCGCGGCCATGTGGTGGCCCAAGGGGGCGGCAACACGGCCATGGACGTGGCGCGCAGCGCGGTGCGGCTCGGCTGTCCCGCCGTGACCGTCCTGGTCAGGCGCGACAGGACCGACATGACCGCCCATCCGATGGAGATCCACGAGGCCGTCGAGGAAGGAGTCGACATCAAGCCGTTGCGCGTCATCAAGGAGATCAGCGGCCGCGAGCTCCGGTTGGAGGTAAACCTCATCGGAGAGGATCGACGTCCAGTCGCCACTGGGGAGCTCGAAACCATGGAGGCGGACGTCGTGGTGCAGGCGCTGGGCCAGGTGGTCGAGGAGGACCTGCTGTCCAGGCTGCCGGGCCTCGAGATCCGAGACGGTGTGGTCACGATCGACCGGCATATGATGAGCGGTGCCGAAGGGGTCTTCTGCTTGGGCGACATGGTGCCTTCCGCCCGGACGGTGACCGTCGCCATCGGGCAGGGCAAGAAGGCCGCGCGCAATGTGGATGCCTGGCTACGGGGTGAGGTCTATCAGGCGGCCCCGAAGCACGAGGTGGCGGACTACGGGATGCTGAACAACTGGTATTACACTGATGCGCCACGCACGGTAAGGCCCATGTTGGATCTGATGCGGCGACAATCCGGGTTCGCAGAGGTGGTCGGAAACCTCAACGAGGAGAACGCCAAGTTCGAGGCCCGCCGCTGCCTGTCCTGCGGCAACTGCTTCGAGTGCGACAACTGCTACGGCATTTGCCCCGATAATGCGATCACCAAGCTAGGGCCTGGAGAACGGTTCGAGTTCAAGTACGACTACTGCAAGGGCTGCGGGATGTGTGCTGCCGAGTGTCCCTGTGGTGCGATCCGGATGGAGCCCGAGGAGATCTAACGGAACCTATTGGTGACAGGTCGGGTAGGTAAAAGGATATCCTCGGAGCAACGCCTTGCATTTCCAATGAGTCCTTCTTTCATTTGAAGGTGTTGCGACTATCGATGTCGAGGCGAGCTCACCGTGAAAAACCTCCCTCTCGGGTTTGCGGTTTGGATGGCGGCGTCGACGCAGGCCGCGGATATCGCCGATAAATCCGAGGTCCAGTCACACCCCCGCCGATTTACGCCTCAATCCGCTGGGATCCGGTTTCTGTAACACCCCTGACCGGTAGCGTTTCATCCGTACCCGTTGGCGCTTGACTTACCTTGACTTACAAGGACATGTGGTCTTGTTGCTACAGGTCTCCATGGCGCGGCGAGTAGGGGCAGCAAACGCTACGCTAATATATATCAATTTTGTTGATATAATCAAACAACAAATTATTTTCCATTATTATCCGGCGTATCCATACTCTTTCACAACCGCATCGTTATCGGTTCCTCGACAGACCTTTCCGCCGTGGAGGGCTGTGTGTGCAGTTACAACCTCTTACCATCAGAAGGAAAAGACGATCATGCTCAACACTCAGATCGAGAAGAAAGAGTCCCTCGCTGTCGGGTCCCCGCTTTACGACGAGAATGGTTACTTGCTTGACCAAGCGCTCTGGGGTGAGCGGCTCGCTGCCCAGATTGCCGAGGAGGAGGGTGTGGGGCCTCTCACAGAGAAGCATTGGCGCGTGCTCCATCACATTCGCGACAAGTTCTTCCGGCTCGGGGCACTACCCAATATGCGCCTGGTTTGCCGTGAAACAGCGATATCCAAGGAGGAGATCTACGGTTTATTCGGGGGTTGCCTGACTATCTGGCGCATCGCCGGCCTGCCGAATCCCGGTGAAGAGGCGAGGGCATATCTGAGCTGATCCGGCAGAAAAATCGAGTAGGAATTGCTCCAAGAATCCGCTAATGGCTTTAACGTCTTGAAGCCACTAGCGGGGAGCGTTTCAGTTCTGGGAACGACCGATCATCTCCCGGGCGTGATCCATGGTCTTGGGCGTGATCTCTCGGCCTCCGAGCATGCGGGCAACCTCGCCAACCCGCTCCTCGTTTCCAAGGTCTTCAATGGCGGTGAAGGTCTGACCGTCGTGGGTGTGCTTACGCACCTGCAAATGGTTATGGGCTTGAGCGGCCACTTGTGGCAGGTGTGTGACGCACAGCACCTGCCGCGCACCGCCGAGAGTGCGCAGCAGTCGTCCCACAATTTCGGCTATTCCTCCGCCGATGCCTACATCGACTTCGTCGAAGACCAGCGTCGGCACTTTGCCGCACTCGGCCGTGGCGACCTGTAGTGCCAGGCTGATTCGCGACAACTCGCCTCCGGAAGCTACCTTCCCGATTGGTTGCATGGGCTGCCCGGGATTGGCGCTGACCAGAAACTCCAACCTGTCCAGCCCCTGGGCGTTGGCCGTCTCGGGCTCGACCCGCGAGAGCTCCACCGTGAAGCATCCGCCGGCCATTCCGAGCTCCTGCATCGCGTCGGAGACCATCTCAGACAGATCCGTCGCCGCCTGTCGCCGAGCGGAGCTGAGGCGCTCCGCAGTCGTGAGAAAGACCTCGCGCGCCTGGTCGCGTTCCTGAGCCAGGGTCCCGATGGTGGTGTCGTCCTGTTCCAAGGCACCCAGCTCCGTGCACATTTCTTGAAGCCGTTCGGGTATCTGCTCGGGGTGTACACGGTATTTTCGGGCGAGGTCGTGAACCTGGGCGAGGTGTGTCTCGACCTGGTCCACCAGCCCCGGGTCCAGGTCCAGTCCATCCAGGTACTGGCGAAGGTTGCCCGCCGCCTCCTCGACCTGAATGCAGGCTCCTTCCACAAGCTCACGAGTCGCGGACAGGTGCTCGTCGAAACTGCTGAGTGCGTCGAGGTCGGCGATGGCATGGCTGAGCCCGGTGTGTAGCGATGGCTCGCCGTCGTAAAGCTGCAGCAGCAGGCGGGCGGTCGTTCCCTGCAGCTCCCCGAGGTTCGCGAGCCGCTTCTGTTCGTGGTCGAGGTCGCGGATCTCGGAGGACGTTAGGCCCAGGCTTTGAAGCTCGTCCACCTGGTAGCGCAGCAACTCCAGGCGCTCAGCCCGGTCGGCGCTCTCGGATTGGAGACGACGCAGACGCTGGTCTCGATCGCGATAGGCGCGATAAAGACCCGCCACCCGCGCTGCGAGGGCACTGTTGCCGCCGTAACCGTCGAGCAGATCCCGTTGGGTTGAAGCGCGCAGCAGGGATTGATGGGCGTGCTGGCCGTGAATGTCGACCAAGTACTCGCCCAGGCCCTGTAGCTGTGTTCCGGAGGCGGGACGGCCGTTGATGTAAGCGCGGGAGCGCCCTTGTCGCATCAGAACGCGGCGAACCAAACATTCGTCACCCTCATCCAAATCCTGCTCTTTCAGCCATGACCGGGCGCCGGGGCTTGCCTTCAGGTCAAACACAGCCGTGATCTCGGCCCGTTCGCAACCAGCACGAACCATCTGGGCATCGGCCTTGTCTCCGAGCGCGAGTCCCAGGGAATCGATGAGGATCGATTTGCCCGCACCCGTTTCACCGGTCAAGGCTGTCATTCCGGCCTTGAGGTCGAGCTCGAGGCTGCTGACGATCGCCAGATCCTTGACCAAGATGTGGGTCAGCATGGTGACGGATTGATGTATAACCGCGGACTTAATATTCGCCTGGAAGCGAAAGACAGGGTAGATGTCCCCCCCAGCCCAATTTGGCGCGGAGGATCTTGTAGTAGTCGTGTCCCTTGGGGTGTAACAGGCGCGCAGGCCGCGCAGCCCTCTTGATGTACACCCGTGCAGGGGACTCGAGGTTCGGCGTTGTGAGCCCGTCGCAGGTCACCTTGACCTGGTCCCGATCGCGTTCGCTTATCCTGATCTCGATTTGACTGTGGCCAGCAACGACGAGCGGACGGTTGCTCAAGGTATGGGGACAGATGGGAACAACTGCCAGTACATCCAGCGCTGGGTGTAGCAGCGGGCCACCGCCGGACAGGGCATAGGCGGTAGAGCCGGTGGGTGTGGCAACGATGATGCCGTCGGAGCGCTGAGCATTCACGAAGACGCCGTCGATATGGGTCTCGAGCTCGATCATACGTGCCGGATTCCACTTGTGGACCACCACGTCGTTGAGTGCCAGACAGTCATCCACGCCGGACTCCTCGCCGATCACACGCGCCTCCAGCATGTGGCGAGGCTCCTCGTCGTACTCGCCCGCAAGGATCCGCTCGACGCAGGTTTCGATCTCCTTCGGTAAAATGTCCACTAGAAAACCGAGGCGTCCCAGGTTGATTCCGACCAGGGGTACCTGGAACTCCGCCATGGCGCGGGCCGCGCGGAGCAGGGTACCGTCGCCGCCGACCACTATTGCCAGGGAGCAGCATCGGCCCATCTCGCGCAGACCCACGATGCGCTCTTTAGGTGCCGCGACCTTGGCTCCGCTGACGTCGTCGAATAGAACTGTGCGCCGCGAGGAGCGAAGACATTTAACCAGGCGGTCTAGCGTCTCCCAAACCTTGGGGGCCTCGTCCTGCTTGCCGATAATGCCGATTGTCTTGAAGTTGGACATGCGCCGATCGCCAAAGATTTCCGGGAACCCTTTGTTGGCGGCTAGCGTTGAGACGCCGACTTGTCGTGGTTCGGAACAAAGTAGCATGCCCCAGTGACGTCGCCAACCGTGTTCTTGGTTCGGCGCCTATTGTGGGGGATGTTGTAGACGGGGAGGTGCTCGCCGGCGATTTGTATCCTTGCATGGACAGATTCGGGTTGACACCCCTTGGAGCAATCTCTAAATTTGCGGTTGTTAGCACTCGGAATCAAAGAGTGCTAATTTTTCCTCTGAGTTCGGTATTCGATTTTCCGCGAGAGAGCCTTGATGACGAGTACCGCCGGCGGCAACAACCCGGTCAGCGAGCGCGCACAGCATTTCCTCAAGGTTCTGATTGAACGCTACATCAGGGACGGTCAGCCCGTGGGCTCGCGGACGCTGTCGAAGGATACCGGCCTGGAGCTCAGCCCGGCGACGGTGCGCAACGTAATGGCCGATCTGGAGGAAATGGGGCTGGTGACTTCGCCCCACACCTCCGCCGGTAGGGTGCCCACAGTCTCGGGCTATCGGCTCTTCATCGACTCGTTACTCATTGTCGAGCAACTTGCCGAGCGGGAAGTGAGCGCCATGCGTCGGCAGTTCCATAGTCTCGGTGACGCGGCCGCGCTGATCGAGAGCGTCTCGCAAGTCCTCTCTGGTGTAACCCACCTGGCCGGGGTGGTTATGATGCCGCGCCACGAGCGCAATGCCTTTCGCCAAATCGAGTTTCTGCCCTTGTCCGGAAATCGGGTGTTGGCGATTTTGGTGACAAGCGAAGGCGAGGTTCACAATCGGATCATCAATACCGACCGCGGCTACTCGCCGGCGCAGCTCGAGCAGGCGGCCAACTACTTGAATGCGATGTTTACCGGCCAGGATATGCAGGAGGTGCGCAGGCGACTTCTGGCAGACCTGAAGAGCACCCATGAGCACATGGATCAGATCATGAGGCGGGCGGTGGCGATGGCGCAGCAGGTCGTGGAGGCCGCGGAGAGCACCGACGATTGTTTTATCGCCGGACAGACCAATCTGATGGAGTTCAGTGAGCTGGCGAGCATGGAGAGGCTCAAGCAGCTGTTCGATGCCTTTACGGAAAAGAATCAGATCCTGCATCTGCTCGACCGCTGTATCGAGGCCGACGGGGTACAGATCTTTGTCGGCGAGGAATCCGGGTACCAACTGCTGGACGACTGCAGTCTGGTTACGGCACCTTACCGCGTCGACGATCAGGTGATCGGCGTCCTGGGGGTGATCGGGCCGACGCGGATGGACTACCCGCGGGTCATACCCATAGTGGACGTGACCGCACGCCTATTGAGTGCGGCCCTCAAGCAACACTAGCGTTAGCAATTCGAGGCGGCCGAGGTCGCCGGGACCCGCGGCGTACCTGTTACGCGGGCATTGGGTCCAGGAAACACTGTGGAGGCTAAGATGGCACAGGAGAGAGGTACAGAACCGCCCGAGCAACAGCCGGAATGGGGAGATGAATCGGTGGCGGATCGAGCGGAGGCGCCAGAGGCAGCGGAGGCTCGGGAGGTCGTCGAGGCGGAATCTGCCGATGATGATGCCGCCTGCGAAGACTACTCGCCGGAGCGGTTGACCGTCCTGCTGGAGGATGCAAGGGCTAAGGCGGACGAGAGCTGGAACCAGCTTTTGCGGGCCCGCGCCGAGATGGAGAACTTCAAGCGGCGTCAGGCCAACGAGTTGGAGAAGGCACACAAGTTCGCCCTCGACGGCTTCGTGCGCGAGCTGTTGCAAGTACGCGACAGCCTGGAGCTTGGTCACGACGCGGCCCTGGATGAGAGTGCCGACGTTGCAAAGCTCCGCGAGGGTACGGAGCTGACCCTCAAGCTGCTCACGGACGTGATGGGCAAGTTTGGCGTCGAGCAGGTCGATCCCCAAGGCGAGCCCTTCAACCCCGACTATCACCAAGCCATGACCACGCAGCCAAGAGATGACGTGCCGCCCAACACGGTGGTCACGGTCGTGCAGAAGGGCTATCTGCTCAACGGCCGGCTGGTGCGTCCGGCCATGGTGATCGTGTCAGCGGCGGCCTCGCCCCAACAGTCTTGAAAACTGCAGGGTTTTGCCCCAATTGAAACGGCAAAGAAGGCGCACCGAAGAGCCGGGCGCCGACAGCTCAACGCGGAGATAGAGAATCATGGGAAAAATAATCGGCATTGACCTGGGCACCACCAACTCCTGCGTCGCCGTCATGGAGGGCGACAAGGTCAAGGTCATAGAAAATGCGGAAGGCGACCGCACCACCCCGTCCATCGTTGCGTTCAGCGGCGACGGCGAGGTCCTGGTTGGCCAGTCCGCGAAGCGTCAGGCGGTCACCAACCCGACGAATACCCTGTTCGCCATCAAGCGCCTGATCGGCCGCCGGTTCGATGACCAGGTGGTGGGGAAAGACAAGGACATGGTGCCCTACAGTATCGTCAGGGCGGACAACGGCGACGCCTGGGTAGATGTCAACGGCAAGAAAATGGCCCCGCCGGAGATCTCCGCCAAGGTCCTTCAGAAGATGAGGAAGACCGCCGAGGACTATCTGGGCGAGGAGATCAAGGAGGCCGTCATCACGGTTCCGGCCTACTTCAACGACTCCCAGCGGCAGGCGACCAAGGACGCCGGGCGTATTGCGGGCCTGGATGTCAAACGCATCATCAACGAGCCCACCGCGGCATCCCTCGCCTACGGCATGGACAAGAAGCGCGGCGATCAGAAGCTTGCGGTCTACGACCTGGGAGGCGGCACCTTCGACATCTCCATCATCGAGATCGCTGAAATCGAGGGCGAGCACCAGTTCGAAGTGCTCTCGACCAACGGAGACACCTTCCTCGGCGGCGAGGACTTCGACCTACGCATCATCGATTTCCTGGCGGCGACCTTCAAGAAGGAGCAGGGTGTTGACCTGCACAACGATCCGCTGGCCCTGCAGCGCCTCAAGGAGGCCGCCGAGAAGGCCAAGATCGAGCTCAGCTCCAGCCAGCAGACGGACATCAATCTGCCCTACATCACAGCGGATGCCACCGGTCCCAAGCACCTGAACGTCAAGCTTACCCGCGCGAAGCTCGAGTCCCTGGTGGAGGAGCTGGTCGACCGCACCATCGACCCCTGCCGCATCGCCCTCAAGGACGCCGGGGTGACCGCAGGCGACATCGACGAGGTGATCCTGGTCGGCGGCCAGACCCGTATGCCCAAGGTGCAGGAGAAGGTCGAGGCCTTCTTCGGCAAGGCCCCGCGCAAGGACGTCAACCCGGACGAGGCGGTGGCCATCGGCGCCGCCATCCAGGGCGGCGTGCTCGGTGGTCAGGTCAAGGACGTGCTGCTGCTCGACGTGACCCCGTTGAACTTGGGGATAGAGACCCTGGGCGGGGTCATGACCAAGCTCATCGAGAAGAACACGACCATCCCGACCTCCGCCCAGCAGGTCTTCTCCACCGCCGACGACAACCAGACCGCGGTTACTGTGCACGTGCTGCAGGGTCAGCGAGAGCGCGCCGGCGACAACAAGTCTCTGGGCCGGTTCGACCTCTCGGACATCCCGCCGGCACCCCGCGGCGTTCCCCAGATCGAGGTCAAGTTCGATATCGACGCCAACGGCATCCTCAACGTCTCGGCCAAGGACAAGGCCACGGGTAAGGAGCAGTCCATCATCATCAAGGCATCTTCTGGCCTGGCGGACGACGAGATCGAGCGCATGGTCAAGGATGCCGAGGCCCACGCCGACGACGATCGCCGATTCCATGAGCTGGTGGCGGCCCGCAACCAGGCGGACACCATGCTCCATGCCACGCGCAAGTCGATGGAGCAGCTCGGCGACAAGCTCGAATCCGGAGAAAAGGAATCCATCGAGGCCGCAATAAAGGACCTGGATGAGGCCATGAAGAGCGAAGACAAGGACGCCATCGAGGCCAAGACGAAAGCTCTGGGCGATGCCTCCGCCAAGATGGCGGAGCGTCTCTATGCCCAACAGCAGGGCGAGGCGGCGGGCGCAGCGGGATCCGGCGCTGGCCCCGGTCCAGGTGCGGAGGCAGGGGGGGATGAGGCTGGCGGCAAGAAGGACGATGTGGTGGATGCCGAATTCGAAGAGGTTAAAGACGATAAGAAGTAAGCCGTTAGCCTTTAGCGATTAGCTGTCGGCTCTAAAGCGTGCAGGCACCCCAAGCGGGTGCCTGCACGCTTTATCGTTGCTGGCCGTGAAAGCAAACCGAAGAATCCCAGTATTAGCCGCTAACGCTAATGGCTTATAGCTAACGGCAACGAGCTAGAAAATGTCCAAACGCGATTACTATCAGGTCCTCGGGGTTAGCCGCAACGCGAGCGATTCCGACCTAAAAAAGGCCTACCGTCGCCTCGCCATGAAGTACCATCCGGATCGCAATCCGGGCGCGGAGGCGGAGCAGAACTTCAAGGAGGCCAAAGAGGCCTACGAGGTGCTCAACGATCCCAAGAAGCGATCCGCCTACGACCAGTTCGGTCATGCCGGTGTGGACGCGAGTGGGGGATTCGGCGGGCCCGGCGACTTCGGCGGCAGTGGCTTCTCCGACATCTTCGGCGACGTGTTTGGCGACATCTTTGGGGGTGGACCCCGAGCCGGTGGACGGCGCGTGCATCGAGGGGCCGATCTGCGTTACGACCTTTCTTTGACACTGGAGGAAGCGGTAGCGGGCAAGGAGGTGAAGATCCGCATCCCGACGTTGGTGGAGTGCCAGTTCTGCGGCGGGACAGGCGCCAAGCCGGGTACTTCGGCCAAAACTTGTCCCACCTGCAGTGGTGCCGGCCAAGTAAGGATGCAGCAGGGATTTTTCTCTATCCAGCAGACTTGCCCCCAGTGCCGGGGCAAAGGGAAGGTGATCGAGGAGCATTGCGGCCACTGCCGGGGCCAGGGTCGAATGCAGGAGCAGAAGACCCTGTCGGTGAAGGTGCCGGCAGGGGTCGACACCGGCGACCGCATCAGGTTGTCGGGCGAAGGCGAGCCGGGAGAGCAGGGTGGGCCGAGCGGGGATCTTTACGTACAGGTCTTGGTCAAGGAACATCCCATCTTCACCCGTGAGGACAATCACCTCTTCTGCGAGGTGCCCATCGGCTTTGTTGTCGCGGCCCTGGGCGGCGAGCTTCAAGTCCCGACGCTCGACCGAAAGGTGATGCTCAAGATCCCTGCCGGAACCCAGACCGGAAAGATGTTTCGTATGCGCGGCAAGGGCGTAAAGCCGGTGCGCGGCGGTGCTATTGGGGATCTGATTTGCCGCGTGGTCGTGGAGACACCGGTAAACCTTACGGAGCGCCAAAAGGAGCTGCTGAGGGAGCTCGACGAGACGGTGCAGGCCGGGGGGGAAAAGCACAGCCCCCAATCCACGTCCTGGGTGGATGGGGTCAAGAGCTTCTTCGAGAAGATGGGGCTGTAAGCTAGTACCCTGTTACACCTTATGTTGCGCAATCAGCGAGCCGAGAAGCGGTTAGATGCAAGGTGCGCGAGTGCAGGAATAGCGGGCTCTATTTCAAGCTCGCGCAACACGGCAGCTGGCCGCTTTGCTCGCCTTGCGGCACTGCGGTTTGGAGCAGTAGCGCTGGTGGCGCAGATTGCGCGGATCAGGACGGAATAATTCGTGACAGTGCGGACACTTACGTCGTCTGTGCT
>JAJDOL010000276.1 GCA_022340195.1 Chromatiaceae bacterium | reverse complement strand
CCGGATAGGGCGAGCACAGAGAGTTTGCGTCTTGCTGGCACAGGTTGTTCTTTTGAACTACTACTGCGTCTTGCGCATCGTCGACAACATCCTGGGCGTCATCCACCGCCTGCTGCAGCCCGTCGATATCGACCGCACCGGCTTCGATGCTGGTCAAGGTGTGGGCAATCGCGCTTCTGTTGGTGGCAAAGTTGGCCAACATGGTCGCCGAGCCGGATCCCTGCGTTCCAACCAAAAAGTTGGTCAGAGAGAAACCGACCTTGAGGTTGTTCATGTTGCGCTCGAACTCCTCATAGGTCGGGATGATGTTCTCGGCCCGGAAGGCGTTCTCGATGGTCTCGCAGTCCTTGGCAATCGATGCCTCGTACACAGGTCCTTCCGGTGAAACGCCCATCTCGATGACGGTGAAGTAGCCCTCGAGCGTACGATCGAGGGTACCCAGCGGATACTGATTGTAGGCCTCCGGATATCCCGGCGGCCAATTGTCGTAGTTAGCCCCCACGTATTCGAAGTCGGAGAAAGGCAGGTAGCCGCCGACGCCACCTACACGATCGGTGGGAATAGGTACGACACAGGTCTTCTCGCTGTTGCCACTCGGGAATTTGACGACAGGACCTTTGACGGCATCGAGGGTGGCAAAGGCGTTGAACATGTCGTACGGCGACAACACGACGATGAAGTCGAGCACCTCGCGCGAGTTGCGCGCCTCGTGAAAGCGCACCTTCACCGCTGTGGCGTGATTGCTCGTGTTGATGATGTAGAAATCGGTCGACCAACCTTCGCGCATGGTGTAGTAGGGCACGATCCCCACGTCGCCGATGTTGTCTTGGGAGAGGGTGACGGCACCAACGTACCCGGGGACACCCCCTCCAGCCAACACGGCCGCCAGGGCCGTGCTCAGGTAGGTTTTTTTAAAGAGGTTCATTAGCTTTTCCTTCGATTTAGATTGATGTTGGATACTCATGGCCCATTTGAGATGGTCACTTGGCGACACTCAACCACCATGCGTCGTCGCGGTTGAGCCAGGTCTCGTGCAACCTCGTGACCAATCGCTCCGCTTGACCCCCCCAGGATGGTGCATGCTCGGTCTCCAAATTGAGGCTCACATGCGCGACCTTCGGGGTATCATAGCGAATTCCTTGCACCGTTGCTACTCGCCAACGGACGGCGTTGCCGAAGCGGCTTCGATACTGCTCCGCGGTGTGCGTCTGCCGGTACGACGGCAACAGGTAGGCATATGCAGCCTCGAAGTTCCTTTCGACCAACGCTTGCCATCGCGCCTCGACGCGGTCCGCCAACGCTTTGTCTTCGGGACCGAAAGCGTCGCGGGGAATCTCTTTCGCCGCACCTGGATGCGTTGCGGAAGCGCCGGCTTTGCCGGCATCCTGGGCGGGGTTCGTTGCATGTTCGCCGTCTGACACGGCTGCTGCGTCGGACGGCGCTTCCGCCGGCGCCGGCGACTCTTCACGGGATGCTGCCGCGGGCGCCGCACTTTTTGCACAAGGATCGGGAGGGCTGCTCGCACCTGGCTGCACTTCCGCCACAACGGGAGGACACACCGACAGAAGCGCGATCGCAGCACCCGCAGTCATTGTCCGAAAATTCGACCCCAATTTCCTCATCACTCAACTCTACCTGCCAACGTCGTGTTCGAGCATCGAGCGCTCGCCGTCCATTCATGGTCTTGCGGAAATCTCAGGTGACCGTCGCAAGTCAGATTACCTAAGGGCTCGCCGCCACTATTAGTGTTTATACTAGTCAGGCCAAGCGCAGCCGTCAAGTTTTTGTTGCAAAAAATTTCCGTTACTAAAAATAATACAACGCACCACGAAATCCTAAGGGTAGCATGCAATCGCCCACGCTTTGTCGAATCTGCTTGATGTAAGAGATCGAACGGTGTTGCGAATAAAACACATGATTTCCATCTACGCGACATCCAGTTCCGGATTATAGCCGGATTGAGGAATCCAGGTCGAAATGCGGCTGCCCGAGGGTTCGGTTGCACCGATGACCGACGGGTCGCCTACCAACCGAGCCGGCTGGACCATGGATGCGACACGTTACCCGGGTTTGCTCGGGAGCGCGGCATCTGGCCACAACAGACTGTATCCAAAACGCCTAATGGGAAGCTCGTATTTCAAGACCAGGGCATAGAAGCGCAATTTGCCTCGAAGGCCACCGGCCAAGGATTCCAGGCGCCAGCGGCTGAAATAGCCGGCATTGACATCGGAGCGCACGTCCCGCCGCAGCGGTCGATCGCCAACGCCGACGAACCGATAGAGGCCGGCCATTGTCTCCTCCGGCCGGTTGACGAGGTCTTCGTAGCGCACGAGCAAGAACCGCTCGAGATGCGGCAGGTCTTTGCGCAACCGCCGGTGACAGACAAGCCAGTGCGCCAGAAGGCTATCGATCGGTGTTTGACTCCATTTCTGCGTTGCGTAGGAAACAGCAAGGGGGTGCCGCATGACCAGGATGAACCCTGCTTGCGGAAAGAGCGCCTGCAGGAACCTGGTGCGCACGAGATTGGGCGGGGACTTCTCGACCAAAACCTTCCGCTTCAGATCCCAGTGAAGGCCCCACTCCGCCAACAGCTGCGCGCGGTTCTCCGCAGACACCGCCATCGAGCTCTCGTCCATATGCGATCTTGGATCGAAGCCGAACCGTCCCGGTCCACCGTAGGCCCGCGCCGTCGGGAAAACGCTCTGGAGATGTTGACCCTCGTCTTCAGGCGCACCCGTATCGCGAAAACCGCTGACGTCGGGGTGATCACACAGACAACGATGCAGAATCGACGTGCCGCTTCGGTGCAAACCGCCGATAAAGACATGGCTCTGCGTCGACATGCTCAAAATTCGTATCCAAACAACCGAACGTCCGTGGCGTAACGCTGGGCGACGATCGCCTTGGTTTCGCTTGTGTAGTAGCTTCGATAATCAGCCGCTCGACGCGCTGCGGAGGCGTTCGCATGGGGCAGCTCGCACGCAGCGCCGAGCGTCCGGCAAAGACCTTTGAAGTCGCCCTGAAGCGACTCGAAACGTCCGACGAAGTCGACCAGCGGGCGTCCGGAAGAATCCGTGATGAACTCATGCTGGGGGAGCACGTGTATATGGGAGGTTTTACCGACCCTGTCGAGGAATTGGTCGAACGGCAAACCAAGGAGATCGATCCCCGCGGCCTGGGCTTGCTCAACCATGTCCGGATCGGGACGAGAGTAGACAGACACCAGCCTGTCCCACGGATTCCGTACGAAGCTAAAGGAGAAGTAACGGCTGCCCACATCCGCAGGCACAATGCTCCGGATCTGCGAAATCGTCAAATGCTGCAGATACCTGCTCAGGAATCCCGCAAGCTCGAGATCCGGTGACTGAATCCGTCCGAACAAGCAATCGCGATCCTCCAGACGCCAGTCACCGAACATACCCAGGGCTTGCTCGATACTGCTTCCTCCGGTCTTGGGTATGTGGACGAAGATGCAGCGACGGCTATGGGATACCGGCATGGTTTCCGCTCCAAGGCACGGCCACCCCGTTCCAGTGCAGAAGATTCACATCCGGCACTAAACCACGAATCTCCTCGAGACCCTCCTGGTCCCAAGAAAAGGAACGCTGGAACGCCGGCGTGTGCACGACGCAGCAATTCCAGTCCTTGCTGTTTGTGGTGCGGTGCTCGAGGCCGTAACGCTGAACAGCCCAAATAAGGGCACCTTGGTCATGCCAGGAGATCGCCCGCTTTATTTCCGAATTCTCAAATGCCCGTCGTATCGGGTACATGTAGGCCCTCAATACGGGCTCGTCACGCACCAGGTCCCATCCGGAAACACCGCCATTCAGCGCTGGTCGACCCGGCTCGAATGCTCTCGCAATGGGCAACAGCTCGTATAGCCGCGACTTGTTTGCCGTCAGCTCAGGGGCGAGATTCTCGAGGGTAAACACAGGCCCCTCGTCGAGCATCCTAAACAGACCTTTCAGATTCCGCAGCACGAGGATATCCGAATCGACCCAAAAGGTCCGCTGAAACGGACTTGCGGCAATCAGGAAGGGGCAAATCCAAAGAGGCCAATGACGCTTCCCCGGCTTGTTGAGAGCCGGATCCTCGGGAGCTTGGCGAATAAGGGCAATATCCCGATCTTGCGGCACCCCCCTGATATCCAACGATGGAAGATGCCCATGTGCCCACTGGCGCTGCTCCTGCGACAGTCCGATGTCAAAACACACGAGTGGAAGCGGATAATCACTGCTCTGGATCGAGCGATAGAGCATGACGACGCCAGGGAAATAGTTCCGATCTGCAAGGGTTACCAAACCTTCGCGGGCGGGCTTGCGAAGCAAGCGCTCGGCGAAGCGTCTCGCGCGCGCAAAATTCAAGAGCCGGATTCCGAAAAGATACGCTGAAACCAGCGACGCGCCGCCCGCAGGTGCCTTCCGGGCCCCAAGCGTTGCCGCCAAAGGGCGCTGGCGCGGATGCTGCGGAGAAACTCCAAGAGACGCCTGTCCTCTACCAAGGTGCCGTCCGCGATTCCGTTTTCTATCGCGTCATCACCGTAGATCTGCTGGGAATAATAGGACGGCAGCTTACCTTCCTGGTAAAGCGCAAACAGCCTACGCCAAGTCCAGCCGATCTCCTTGGGCAACTCGGTGTTGTTTTGGTACGCCTGCCCACCCTTCACCACCTTGTTTTCGAACTGCCTGTAACTTCGTAGCGGAAAGTGAAAAATCTGTATTTGCGATGGCATCACATTGATTTCTTGGCCGCCTATCGCAACAGAGTGATTGCCTTGGGCCACCTCCAGATCCCTTGAACCGCGGTGGCACACCTTCGGCGGCAATGGTCGCCCCTCCGCATCCAAGGACTTCGCTTCGCGAAACACCATGGTTTCGTAAAAAGCCACCCCGCCGGTTTCCTCTCGCGGAACGAAGTTCACCCGCTCGGCTGAAACGGCCTTGACGTCTGCAGGTACTCCGGCAAGTGTCTCCCTCAGAGAATCCCCAGCAGCCGGCCACCAAAACTCATCCGCATCGCTGTTGATGATCCAGTCCGCACCATAGTCGAGAAAAGCGGATCGTGCCATACGAGTAACCCATCGGTATTGGCTGTAGTCATCCGCCGGTTCGTAGATGTACTTTAGGACGCCTTGGCGCTCGAAATGTCGCAGGAGGTCGGGGGTCTTGTCACAAGAGCGATTATCGGTTGCGATGATGAAATCGACACCTTGGCGTAAATGGAAAGCGATGTTCGCAGGCAAAACATCCTCTTCGTCGCGAACCAACAAGGTCATTACGAGCTTCATTGCCTGTGACGGTGTTTGCACTGGGCTGCCAGGCGCGGAAGGCGCGTGAAGGCGTTCGGCGAGCACTTAAACTTGAATCAGACTGGAAAGGCGGCGCGCGAGGCTTGCGTAGCGCATCGAGACATGGTGCGGGCGTTCGCGTTCCGATTATTATGGCTCCACTCGTTTTAGTTCCGCAACCGCAAGCCTCTTCCATTCATTAAGAAGACGGCAAACACTCGGTGGCTACTCGCATATCGAAAAATCTCCGCATTTCCCTCATCGCCGTCTTGCTGGCGGGGTTGTCGGCAGGTGCGTCACTGGTCGGCTTCGAGGCCCTGGTCAATGCCACCGACCCCCCGGAATTGACAATCGAGAAATCAACCATTGTTCTGGACCGTGAAGGTAGGCTGTTGCGGCCCTTTGTGGCGGCGGAGGGGCGCTGGCGATTGCCGTTCGTGCTCGGGGACCTGGATCCCAAGCTCGTCGAAATGCTACTGACCTTCGAGGATCGGCGTTTCCGTGAGCATCGGGGCGTCGACCCCAGAGCGCTGGTCCGCGCCTTCCTGCAGATGCTGACCAGCGGACGCATCGTTTCCGGCGGCTCGACCATCAGCATGCAGCTTGTTCGCCTGCTCGAGGGCGGGTCTACGCGCAACGTGCAAGGCAAGCTGCGGCAAATCCTGGCGGCCCTGGCCCTGGAGCGCCGCAACTCCAAGGACGAGATCATGGAGGCGTACCTGACGTTGGCCCCTTATGGAGGCAACATCGAGGGCGTACGCTCCGCCTCCCTGGCCTGGTTCGGCAAGGAGCCCAGGAGGCTGACAATCGCGGAGGCTGCCTTGCTCGTCGCCCTACCACAGGCTCCTGAGGCAAGGCGTCCGGATCGAAACACAGATGCGGCGAGGCGTGCCCGTAACCGGGTGTTGGCCCGGCTCCTCCAAGCGGGCCTCCTAAACGCCGAGGAGGAAGCCGCAGCCCGCCGAGAGCCGGTCCCCGCAAGGCGCCGACCGTTCCCCAAGCTTGCTCCGCATCTGAGCGAGCGACTGGTGCGCGCCCACCCGGGCATCGAGGAGCATCGCACGACCCTGGACAAGGGCCTTCAACAACGGCTCGAGCTGCTCGCTCAGGAGCGGGCCGAGGCCTTGGGATCGCGTCTTTCCGTTGCCATCCTGGTCGTGAATCATCAAACGGGTGACATCCTCGCTTCCGTCGGCTCGGCGGGGCTTCTCGATGAAGGGCGCGAAGGCTTCATCGACATGACGCGGGCGGTTCGCTCACCTGGGTCGACTCTAAAGCCGCTCATCTACGGGCTGGGCTTCGACATGGGAATCGCCCACCCGGAGAGCTTGATCGAGGATCGCCCCACCGGATTCGCCCGCTATGTGCCGGCGAACTTCGATCGTGAGTTCCAAGGCACCGTGACTGTGCGCCGCGCGCTACAGCTGTCCCTCAACATTCCGGCCGTGAAGATGTTGGAGGCAGTGGGACCGGCGCGTCTATTGTCGCGCCTGCGCCGGGCGGGCGCTCATGCGGTTCTGCCGGACATGTCCCCGCCAGGATTGGCAATCGGCCTGGGTGGTATCGGATTGACCCTGACCGACCTGACCAGGATCTTTGCCGCCATCGCCAATGACGGCAGAGCGGTTACGCTGCGGGAATATCTGGACGACGAGGGTAAGAGCGGCAGAGAAAAGCGCGTGCTCGACGAGCGTTCGGCCTGGTATCTGGGCTCCATCCTCAGCGGCGCTCCCGTGCCAGCCGGCGTACCCAAAGGAAACATCGCCTTCAAGACGGGAACCTCCTACGGCTACCGGGACGCCTGGGCACTGGGATTCGACGGCCGCTATCTGGTGGGCGTGTGGTCGGGACGGCCGGATGCGGCGCCGATAGCCGGGTTGGTCGGTATCGACGCCGCAGCGCCGATCCTATTCGACACCTTTACCCGTATCGCAGATCCAGCGCCCCTGCCCGCGGCCCCTCCGGGCGTGCTCATAGCGGCGACCGCGGATCTGCCGCCGCCCCTTCAAAGGGTGCGCGGTTCTGGATCACAGGAAATCGACGGCTCATCGATTCCCGAGATTGCATACCCACCTGAGGGTGCGAGGTTGGAGCTCGGGATCACAGGGAAAACAGAGAATCCGCTCGCGCTCAAGGTGCGCAACGGCTCACCCCCCTTCACCTGGTTCGCCGACGGTACACCCATTGATCGCAAGACCTTCTCCAGGACTTCACTTTGGCGACCGGATGGCGGCGGCTTCCTGTCCCTCTCCGTAGTAGACGGGCATGGCCTGTCGAGTCGAGTAAGCATCTTTGTCGAATAAAAAGCGCCCCAGGGTGATCCCTACCCCGGGGGCATGCCGCCGGGCTTGGTTGGCAAGACCGTCCGTTCGGGCGGTGCATCCTGCTGCCCTTGTGCCTTCCTGGCTCTCCTGTGTGGCGACAACTTTATGATGGCACAGGCTCCCTAGGTCGGATGTGGTCCATTTCTGGATATATTGTAGGATTTTTCTCAAGCTCGGATTGCGGAGGTCTTGCTCGACCCGTATCCTTTCGCGAATGCGAGTGGATCCCGACCTGTATCCCCTGATCGAGCCCTACGCCACCCGATATATTGCGGTGGATTCCGTACATAGGTTGTACTTAGAGGAATCCGGCAATCCGGCGGGGATCCCCGCGATCTTTCTTCATGGCGGTCCGGGTGCTGGGTGCGAGCCGGCTCACCGCTGTTTCTTCGATCCGGCGCGCTATCGCATTCTATTGTTCGACCAGCGCGGCAGTGGCCGTTCCACGCCCCACGCGGAGCTGGCGGAGAATACGACCTGGCACCTGGTGGCGGACATGGAGCGGATCCGCCAGGAGTTGGGCATCGACCGCTGGCTGATTTTCGGCGGCTCCTGGGGCTCGAGCCTAGCGTTGGCCTATGCACAGAGCCATCCAGATCGGGTTTCGGCCCTCATCGTCAGGGGAGTCTTTCTGTGCCGGGACCAGGAGCTCCGCTGGTTCTATCAGGAGGGAGCCAATTGGGCTTTCCCCGACTGGTGGCGGGACTTTCTCGCCCCAATACCCGAGGACGAGCAGGACGACCTGCTGCGGGCCTACCACCGCCGGCTCACGGGTAGAGACGAAATCGCGCGTATGGCCGCCGCTAAGGCCTGGTCGATCTGGGAGGGTCGAACCGCTACTCTGCTGCCGAATCCCGGCGTCCGCGCGTTCTTCGCGGATCCACACGTGGCCCTCAGTCTGGCGCGTATCGAGTGCCATTATTTCGTCAATCAGGCCTTTTTGGAGACGAACCAACTGCTGCGGAACGCGGACCGCATTGCCGACATCCCCGGAGTCATCGTTCAGGGTCGCTACGACCTTATCTGCCCCCTTCGTTCGGCCTGGGAGCTGCACAGCGCCTGGCCGCAGTCCGAGCTCGAGATCATCCCGGATGCAGGTCATGCAGCCTTCGAGCCGGGTATCCGCAGCGCACTGGTGGCGGCAACGGACCGCTTTGCCCGGATCTTGAAATGATCGGTCTCTTGCAACGGGTCAGCTCAGCTCGAGTCGAGGTATCCGGAAACCCGATAGGAGCCGTCGACCGAGGTCTTCTCGTCTTGGTCGGTGTGCAGAAGGGAGACGACGGGCAAAAAGCGGACCGCCTGCTGGAACGCCTTCTCGGGTATCGCGTGTTTCCGGACGCCGAGGGCCGCATGAACCTGAGCCTGCGGGACGTCGATGGCGGCCTGCTACTGGTGCCCCAGTTCACACTGGCGGCGGACACCCGCAAGGGCACGCGGGCAAGCTTCACAAGTGCGGCCGAGCCAGAGGATGGCCGCCGGCTTTTCGACTACCTGGTCGGTCGCGCGGTTGGCGCGCATCCGCAAGTCCAGGCAGGTCTCTTCGGCGCTGATATGCAAGTACACTCGACCAACGATGGACCCGTCACATTCTGGCTAGCGACCTGAACAAGGGGAAGACGAGGATGCTCGCGCACGGATCTCGCAACGGCCCCGTTTCCATTTGTGCTTAAATAGTCACTCGATCAGGCAAACCAGCAACGAGATTGACCGATCCGGTGGAGCCACAAGACACCAAGCGCACCGCCCGAGTGGAGCGTAGTACCCTGGAGACGAGTATCCTGGTCGAAATCGACCTGGACGGAAGCGGGCGCTCCAACTTCAACACGGGCGTACCCTTTCTCGAGCATATGCTCGACCAGGTATCCCGCCACGGTCTGATCGATCTATCGATCGAGGCCAAGGGGGACCTACACATCGACGCCCATCACACGGTCGAAGACATCGGCATCACCCTGGGCCAGGCCTTTGCGAAGGCCCTGGGGGAGAAGAAGGGGATCCGCCGCTATGGCCACGCCTATGTCCCCCTCGACGAAGCCCTTTCGCGGGTCGTGGTCGATCTCTCGGGTCGACCCGGACTCGAGTATCACGTCGACTTCGCGCGAGCCACGATCGGGACCTTCGACCTGGATCTCTTCCGCGAGCTCTTCCAGGGCTTCGTCAATCACGCGGGCGTGACCCTGCACCTCGATAACCTGCGCGGGCGCAACGCCCACCATCAGGCGGAGACGCTTTTCAAGGCCTTTGGCCGGGCGCTGCGCATGGCGATCGAATCCGATCCTCGGACTGCCGGAGCGACCCCCTCGACCAAGGGCTTCCTGTAATCCAACGGCCAACAGATCGAGAACCGCAAATCCGGTGAAGTAGATGTTGTTGATTCCCGCCATCGATCTGAAAAACGGGCGCTGCGTACGTCTGCGCCAAGGCCGCATGGAGGACGAGACGGTTTTCTCCGACGACCCTGTTGCCATGGCCGGGCGGTGGGTGGCGGCGGGTGCGCGACGCCTGCATCTGGTCGACCTGAATGGCGCCTTCGCCGGTGAGCCGGTGAACGGCGACGCCATCCGCGCAATCGCGGCGCGCTATCCAGACCTGCCCATCCAAGTCGGTGGCGGCATCCGCAACGAAACCACGATCGCCTCCTATCTGGATATAGGCGTTTCCTATTGCATCATAGGCACCCAGGCGGTGAAGGAGCCGGAGCTGGTGGCACGTGCCTGCGAGTCTTTTCCCGGTCACATCGTCGTGGGCCTCGACGCCAAGGCCGGGCGGGTCGCCATCAAGGGCTGGGCCGAGATCACGGAGCACCGCGTGGAGGACCTCGCGAAACGCTTCGAGAACGATGGCGTCGCTGCCATCGTCTACACGGACATCGGGCGGGACGGCATGATGACAGGGCCCAACGTGGAGGCGACGCGCACCCTGGCGGAAGCTATCTCGATACCGGTCATCGCCTCCGGCGGCATAACCAATCTAGAGGACGTGCGCGCCCTGTGTGCGGTGGCCGGCAGTGGTATAACGGCCGCCATTACAGGCCGCGCGATCTACGAGGGAACCCTGGACTTCGCTACGGGGCAGCGTGTCGCCGACGCCTGAATCGAAACTGAGGACCTTGTGTTGAACGAAGACTGGCTCGATGCGATCAAATGGGACGACAAAGGCCTGGTACCGGCTATCGCCCAGGAGAGGGGTAGCGGCAAGGTCCTCATGATGGCTTGGATGAATCGGGAGTCTCTGGCGCTGACCCGGGAGACAGGTCATGCGGTTTATTGGTCGCGCTCCCGCGGCAAGCTTTGGCACAAAGGCGAGGAGTCGGGTCATCAGCAGATCATCCATGCCATCCGGACCGATTGCGACGCAGACGTAATCCTGCTCGATGTAGAGCAGAAAGGCGGCATTGCCTGCCACACAGGTCGTCACAATTGCTTCTTCCGCGAGCTACAAGAGGGGCAGTGGGCGGAGATCGCCCCCGTGATCAAGGATCCCAATGATATCTACAAATAGACCTGATCGGTGGTGCTCGCCCCGTCGCATTGCGATCGATGATCAGAGCGTCGAGCGCAAGTTTCCAATTCCTTGGCTCGTTTTGCCCCTGTGCGATTCAATTCCGAATAGTCCGGCATGAATGACATCCTGGAGCGCCTGTCCCAGATCCTCGAGGAGCGAAAGCAGGCCGATCCAAAGAGCTCCTACGTGGCCAGGCTCTACGCCGAGGGACTCGACGCCATTCTCAAGAAAATCGGCGAAGAGGCCACCGAAACCGTGATGGCGGCCAAGGACGGCAAACCGGACAAGATTGTCTACGAGGTAGCCGATCTGTGGTTTCACTCCCTTGTTCTGCTCGCCCAGCAGGGATTGGGTCCGGACGCCGTTCTGGCGGAGCTGGACCGGCGCTTCGGCCTCTCGGGTCTTGACGAGAAGGCCCTACGTCAGGAGTAAGCCGGCGACTGCATGGAAGCGGTTTGTTGGGTTATGATCGAAAATCCACGTCGCAGCGCGCTCGAACCTCGTGCTGCCATGACAGAGAATTCGGTGCCCATTATCGAAGTGTGCGCCGGATAGGTACAAACAGGCTATCGACCGTCCACGCCGGGCGGGTTCGGAGGAAACCATGGGAGTCAGTGGCATAGGCATCTGGCAGCTGTTGATCGTACTGGTGATCGTGCTTTTGCTTTTCGGCACCAAGCGCCTGAAGAGCATCGGCTCGGACCTGGGCAATGCCGTAAAGGGTTTTCGCAGCGCCATGACAGAGAGCGAAAAGGAAGACGAGGAGCCTAAGAAGCTCGAAGAGCAAAGCGCCAAGCGCTCCGCCGAGGGTGACGAGATCACCCCGTCAACTACGACTGCCAAGGAAAAGGAAAAGGTCTAACGCACCCGGCTTGCGACGACTCTGGACTAGGACCGTTACATGTTCGACGTCGGATTCTGGGAGCTTGCCCTGATCGGACTGGTCATGTTGATCGTTGTAGGTCCGGATCGCCTACCCAAGCTTGCACGCACCGCAGGGCTCTGGATCGGGCGCGGTCGGCGCATGCTGGGCTCGGTAAAGGCGGAGATCGACCGAGAGATCAAGGCACAGGAGCTTAAAGAGATTCTGAACAAGCAGGCCCAAAGCAATCCCCTGGAGACAATACTGGACGAGACCAAAGAAAAATCGGCTACGGGCACCTCCAAGGGCAAATCGACGCCGGCGCATAGCGGCCCCGACGCGAAATCCGAGCCCGGATCCGATTAGACCAACCGCCGATTCAGAGCGATCCGGCCCGCGAGCGGCTTTGATCTTCCACGCCAGTCGAGAACTGGTGCGGACTTTGATCCATCCGGATTCCGAGCGCTCCCATCGACGGGAAACAATCAGACTCTATTAGGTCGACGCGAACGCGATGCCATCGTCTGCGAATCCCGAGGAGCTCGGTCAGGAGCAGCCCTTCGTCTCCCATCTGGTGGAGCTGCGCGACCGCCTGATCCGCATGCTCGTGGCGGTGTTCCTGGCGTTCCTCGCCCTATTCCCCTTCGCCAACGACATTTACACCTACGTGGCCGCACCCCTGATGGCGCAGCTGCCGGAAGGGACCAGCATGATCGCGACCCAGGTGGCCTCGCCCTTCCTGACACCCTTCAAGCTGGCGCTGGTTTCAGCCGTCTTCCTGTCCATGCCGTACTTGCTGTTCCAGCTCTGGTCTTTTGTAGCACCGGGACTCTACAGACACGAGAAGCGGTTGGCGATTCCCCTGTTGGTCTCCAGCATCCTCCTCTTCTATCTCGGGATGCTCTTCGCCTACTACGTCGTCTTCCCGCTGGTGTTCGCGTTCCTGACGGGAACCGCCCCGGAGGGGGTGGCGGTCATGACGGATATCAGCCACTACCTGGATTTCGTCCTCACCCTGTTCTTCGCCTTCGGGATCGCCTTCGAGATCCCCATAGCAACCATCCTTATTGTCGCCGCCGGCATCACGACCCCCGAGGACCTGGGCCGCAAGCGTCCCTACGTCATCGTCGGCGTCTTCGTCGCGGGGATGCTTCTGACCCCCCCCGATGTGATTTCCCAGACCCTGCTCGCTTTGCCCATGTGGCTTCTGTTCGAGCTGGGGATCCTCTTCTCGCGCGGCTTCCAGCGGCGGCCGATGACATCGGAGAAGATCCCCGAGACCGAGGCTGCGGGCGATACATCCGACCTGTCGGCCAGAACGGTCGCCATCGGTGCGTCCTCCGCTGCCCATCCCTCGCGAGAGAGCTCGGGCCAGGGGCCGACTTCGCCCCATGGTGGGAAGGGTGGCAGCGCCTCCGCTGAGATGGACATGGTTGGCCGCGATATTGTCGGTGGCGATCCCTTCGATCCAGTACGATTCAGGCCCATGACAACAGAGGAGATGGAAGCGGAGCTCGACACCATCGAGGCCGATGAAGAGATCGATTCCCGCGATATGGATTCCGAGGAGCTGGATGAACCGGACCCCGCAGAGCAGAAGCTCCAGCAAATAAAGGCGCTGCGTGAGCGGGAGGACTATGCGGATGCCAGGCGGCTGCTCTACGAGGTCCTGGAAGAGGGCGACGATGAGCAGCGCCGGGTAGCCAGGAACATTCTCGAGCAACTCGATTCCTCTTGAGCCCAAGGATTTCGCAACCGCCCCGAGCGCGAGCCGTCCACCAATGCTTCGAGCCCCCCTACTGGTTTTTGTGCAGGATCTCGAGCTGTCGCAGCAGCTGATCGACTCGGCTTGGGGGCGTTTTTTTCCAGCGACGGCTGGCGCCTGTGGGCAGAACCGCCACTCCCGGCGGTACCGGCGCAACCGGTTATTTCGGACAGCCCGCTTCCCTCTCCGGCCACGACGATTGTGCGTCTCAGTCTGATGCAATCGGACGCATCGCTCGCCGTCAGGGCCCGCCAGGCGCTGAATCTCGGGCTGCTACCGTCCGCGCGCAATCCCTTCGCTTTCGCGAGCCAGACGGTCCTTAATCTCGAATACCCGCCAGCTCCTTGAAGCCCACTTTACCCCAAAACCTGTTTCCGGACCGAGGATTGCATTATTATTGGATTATTGCGGAAGAATCATAAAGATTTGCAATGGCCTCAAGTCCTCAGATTCACTACAAGCAAAACCGGCTGAAGCAGCTCCGCGCCTTTTGTCACGCCGCGCGCACCGGGAGCGTCAGCGCCGCCGCCGAGCAAATCTTTCTGAGTCAACCCACTGTCTCGCTTCAGATCCAGGCCCTGGAGCGGGAATTCGACACCATGCTGTTCGAGCGCCGCGGGCCCAAGATAAAACTGACGCCGGAAGGGGATCTTCTATACCAGCTGGCACAGCCGCTGGTGGAGGGCATGGACAAGCTCCACGAGACCTTCGCTACCCACTGTGGTCGGGTCGACCAGGGTATTCTGAACATCGCCGCCGGCGAGTCCACCATTCTCTACATACTGCCGGAGCCTGTTCGACACTTCACCGCCCAGTTTCCCGGAATCGAGCTCAAGCTTCACAATGTGACGGGCCGGGACGGTCTGGCGATGTTGCGGGCGGACGAGGCCGATTTGGCCATCGGGTCCATGCTGGAGGTTCCGGATGACATCACCTACCGGCCCATTGTCACCTTTTACCCCAAGCTCATCGCACCCCTGGACCACCCCCTCGCGCACAAGGAATCGGTCAGTTTGGAAGATATCGCGCCCTATGGGCTGATACTGCCGCCGCGCCATTTGAGCACTTGGCGAATCGTCGATCTGGTTTTCCGTCAGAATAATGTCAGCTACCAGGTCTCCCTCGAGGCGGGGGGATGGGAGGTCATCAAGAAATACGTAGAGCTTGGACTGGGAATCTCCATCGTCACAGACGTTTGTCTCAACGGGGACGACAATCTGGCTTGTATCCCGCTGGAGAGGTATTTTCCGCGGCGCAGCTACGGCATCGTGCTACGCCGGGGCAAGTTCCTGTCGCCCCAGGCCAAGCGCTTCCTCGAGGTGGTGGACAACGCATTCGCCGACCGGAGGTCGGAGCCTCACCAACAGACAATGGGTGAGGTCGAGTGGGAGGACGCACTACTGGGTTGACCCGTTACAGGTACCGGACTTCCAGGATCTCGAACTCGCGCAATCCGCCGGGCGTTTCCACCGAAGCCACATCGTCCGCCTGCTTTCCGATCAGCGATCTGGCAATGGGCGAACTGATCGAGATCAAGCCGTTCTTGAAATCGGCTTCGTCGTCACCGACGATCTGAAAGGTATGCTCCTCATCGTTTTCGATCTCCAGCAGGTGCACGGTTGCCCCGAATATCACCTTACCACTGGCTCGAGCCTGCGTGTGCTCGTCCGTCACATCGACGATGTAGGCGTGGGAGAGCTTACCCTCTATGTCCTTGATGCGGCCCTCGACAAAGCCCTGCTGCTCGCGGGCCGCATGGTATTCGGCGTTCTCCTTGAGGTCGCCGTGCGACCGGGCATCGGCGATGGCCGCGATGATCCGGGGCCGCTCGACTCGCTTCAGGCGCTCGAGCTCTGAACGTAGTTTTTCAGCGCCTCGCGCAGTCAGAGGTACCTTGTTCATGGGAGATATCCTCTTCGGCTAAAGCGCGCTCGATACGCGCTGGGACCGGGGCGAATCAATATTCGACCCGCAAGCATCGGCATTTCGAGGTACCTGAATTGCCGAAACGCCCGATGGGCGATGGTGTCTAGGATGCCTGCTGGACGACGCTCAGTAAAGCTCCTGTAATCGATTGACTCCAACGGCATCGAGCTGCTTCAGGGCGAGGCAGGTTGCTTCCGCACCCGATATGGTCGTTGTATAGCTGACCTTGTGCTGGAGGGCGGCACGCCGAATCTCCGCAGAGTCGATGATCGCCTGGGCGCCTTCGGTGGTATTGACAATGAAGCTGACCTCATGGTTCTTGATCATGTCGACGATGTGGGGCCGGCCTTCCGCAACCTTGTTCACGCCCTCGCAGGGGAAACCCGCCTCCCTGACGGCCGCGGCGCTGCCGTGGGTGCCGTAAAGGCCGAAGCCGAGATCGAGTAGATCCCGGGCGACGCGTACAAGTCTGTTCCTGTCCGCCTGACGCACGCTGAGCATGGCGTTGCCCTTGCGCGGAAGACCTGTCCCCGCCCCATCCTGCGCCTTGGCATAGGCCTCGCCGAAGGAATCGCCGACGCCCATAACCTCACCCGTGGATTTCATCTCGGGTCCCAACAGGGTGTCCACACCGGGGAACTTGATGAAGGGAAACACGGCTTCTTTCACGAAGTAGTGCTTCGGCCGGCGCTCCTTGACCAAACCCTGATCCTCGAGCGTCATCCCCACCATACAACGCGCAGCGACCTTTGCGAGGGGGACGCCGATGGACTTGGAGACAAATGGCACCGTGCGCGAGGCCCGTGGATTGACCTCCAGGATGTAGACCTCGTGGTCCTTTACGGCGAACTGAGCATTCATGAGTCCGACGACCTTCAGCGCCCTCGCCAGCTTGATCATTTGCTCGCGCATCCGATCCTGAAGGGCCGGCGAGAGGGTGTAGGGCGGAAGCGAGCAGGCCGAATCACCCGAGTGCACACCGGCCTGCTCGATATGCTCCATGATCCCCCCGATCAACACGTCTCTGCCGTCGCAGATGGCGTCCACATCCACTTCGATGGCATCGTCGAGGAAGCGATCAAGCAGTACGGGTGATTCGTTCGAAACCCTCACCGCTTCGCGCATATAGCGGTTGAGGTCAACCTCATCGTAGACAATCTCCATTGCCCGCCCACCAAGCACATACGATGGCCGCACAACCAGCGGATATCCAATCTGAGCCGCCTCGGCTACCGCCTCCTGCTCACTACGCGCCGTGGTGTTGGGGGGCTGACGCAGGCCCAGATCCTGAACCAAACGCTGAAATCGCTCGCGATCTTCCGCCAGGTCGATAGAGTCGGGCGTCGTGCCGATGATGGGCACGCCGGCTTCCTCCAGATCTCGGGCGAGCTTGAGCGGGGTTTGGCCACCGTATTGGACGATGACGCCGAAGGGCTTCTCTTTGTCTACAATCTCCAGTACGTCTTCCAGGGTCAGGGACTCGAAGTAGAGCCGATCCGAGGTGTCATAGTCCGTCGACACGGTCTCTGGATTGCAGTTGACCATGATGGTCTCGTAGCCGTCCTCGCGCATAGCAAAGGCGGCGTGAACACAACAATAGTCGAATTCGATGCCCTGTCCGATACGGTTGGGTCCACCTCCGAGCACCATGATTTTTTTGCGTTCGCTGGGCAAGGCTTCGCACTCCTCCTCGTAGGTAGAGTACATGTAGGCAGTGCTGGCGGCGAACTCGGCGGCGCAGGTATCGACCCGCTTGTAAACAGGACGCAGGCCCTCCTTGTGCCGAAGCGCACGAACCTCCTGCTGACGAAGCCCAGTAAGGGTCGCCAGACGTTGATCAGAGAATCCCTTGCGTTTCAAAAAACGCAGGCGCTCGGCATTCAGTCCCGCAGCACCCTCGGACCTGACTTCCCCCTCGATCGCGACAAGCTCCTCTATCTGTGCCAGGAACCAGGGATCGACGCCACTGATCTTCCCGACATCCTGTACCGACATACCGGCGCGGAAGGCATCCGCCACATAGAAAATCCGTTCGGCACCGGGCTGACGGAGCTCCTTGCGCAGGGTCTGTTGCGCCTCCAGGTGATTCGGATCCAGAACCTCGTCCAGTCCCGACTTGTCGGTTTCCAATCCACGAAGGGCCTTTTGCAGCGACTCCTGAAAGCTACGTCCGATCGCCATTACCTCCCCAACCGACTTCATCTGTGTAGTAAGTCTGGCTTCTGCTTGGGGGAATTTCTCGAAGGCAAAGCGCGGAACTTTGGTGACGACATAGTCGATGGTGGGCTCGAATGACGCCGGCGTGGCTCCACCCGTGATATCGTTCGCCAGCTCGTCCAGCCGATAGCCTACCGCAAGCTTGGCTGCAACCTTGGCGATGGGAAAGCCGGTCGCCTTGGAAGCCAGCGCGGAGGAGCGCGATACCCTCGGGTTCATCTCGATGACGATCATGCGCCCGTCGATCGGGTTGATGGCGAACTGCACATTGGAGCCACCAGTGTCGACACCGATCTCCCGCAGCACCGCAATCGAGGCGTCGCGCATGATCTGGTACTCCTTGTCCGTAAGGGTTTGAATCGGCGCCACCGTGATGGAGTCGCCCGTATGGACCCCCATGGCATCGAAATTCTCGATGGAGCAAACGATAATGCAGTTGTCCCGGTTGTCCCGCACCACCTCCATCTCGTACTCCTTCCACCCCAGGACCGACTCCTCGATCAGCAGCTCGCTCGTCGGGGACAGGTCCAGCCCTCGCCGGCAAATCACCTCGAATTCCTCCTGGTTGTAGGCGATTCCACCGCCGCTGCCGCCGAGTGTGAAGGATGGTCGGATGATGGCCGGAAAACCGATTTGTGCCTGGACCTGCAACGCCTCCTCGAGGCTGTGGGCGATGGCGGATCTGGGCAGATCCAACCCGATCCTGCGCATGGACCGGCGAAACAGGTCCCGGTCCTCCGCCTTGTCGATCGCCTCCCTGGAGGCCCCGATCAGCTCGACGCGGTACTGCTCCAGCACGCCTTCGCGCACCAGGTCGAGGGCGGTGTTGAGCGCGGTCTGACCGCCCATGGTAGGCAGCAGGGCATCCGGACGCTCCTTTTCGATAATGCGTTCGAGGGTCTGCCAGTTGATGGGCTCGATGTAGGTGGCATCGGCCATCTCCGGATCCGTCATGATGGTGGCCGGATTCGAGTTGACCAGAACGACCCGATAGCCCTCCTCGCGCAGCGCCTTGCAGGCCTGAGCGCCGGAGTAGTCGAACTCGCAGGCCTGACCGATCACGATTGGACCGGCACCGATGATTAGGATGCTGTTGATGTCAGTACGCTTGGGCATGTCAATGAAACCGCTGAGACGCAGAGTGCGCGGAGAGGCGCGAGCAAACGGCCCTATTCGAACCTCTCGCTTCTCGGCGTCGCTGCGGGTCAATTCCTGTGTTCACGAATCAGCTCGATGAAGTGGTCGAACACGGGTGCTACATCGTGCGGTCCGGGACTGGCCTCGGGGTGGCCCTGAAAGCCGAAGGCGGGACTCTCCTGGTGATGGATGCCCTGCAGGGACCCGTCGAACAGGGAGCGATGGGTTGCCTGGACCCGCTCGGGAAGGCTCGCCTCGTCGACAGCGAAGCCATGGTTCTGGCTGCTGATCATCACCCGACCCGAAGCCAGATCCTGTACGGGGTGATTGGCACCATGGTGGCCGAACTTCATCTTCATGGTGCGGGCACCGCTGGCCAAACCCAGGAGCTGAAATCCCAGGCAAATGCCGAACATGGGGATGCCGATTTCCAGAAGCTCACGGATTGCAGCAATCGCGTAATCACAGGGCTCCGGATCCCCGGGACCATTGGACAGGAAGATGCCGTCCGGCTGCAGTGAGAGGACGTCGGACACGGACATCTGAGCCGGAACGACAGTGACGCGACAACCCCGCGCGACGAGCATGCGCAAGATATTGCGCTTGACCCCGTAGTCGTAGGCGATCACATGCAGCGGCAGCTTCGCGTCGATCGGGTGGGGCGCCTCCGGCATACCCGCTTCCAGGCTCCAGACACCTTGGGCCCACTCGTATGGGGTCCGGGTCGTGACCTCTTTGGCGAGGTCCATACCCTCGAGTCCCGGGAACGCCCGAGCCGCATCGAGCGCCGCGGTCTCGTCGAGTCCGTCCCCTGCTTGAACGCAACCGTTCTGGGCGCCCTTCTCCCGCAGGATCCGAGTCAGCCGACGCGTGTCTATCTCGGCGATGGCTGTCACACCATTGCGCCTCAGGTAGTCGCCCAACGACTCCTGCAGGCGCCAGTTGCTGGCCAGTACCGGGAGATCGCGCACGATCAATCCGGCCGCATAGACCCGAGAAGACTCCTCGTCATCCGCGTTGACGCCTACGTTGCCGATATGGGGATAAGTCAGGGTCACCAGCTGCCGGCAGTACGACGGATCCGTCAGAATCTCCTGGTAACCGGTCATGGCGGTGTTGAACACCACCTCACCGACACTTTGGCCGTCTGCGCCGATGGACACTCCGCGGAAGACGGACCCGTCCTCCAGGACCAGGACAGCGGTTTTTCTCAAGGGTATCTCCCAACAAGCCGTCGCGGTATCGTGACCGCCGCCGGTGACGATAGGGAATGCGCCTCGCCCGCTCGTCCACCGTCCGATCCGGCAGTACCTGTGTCTCAGGTGCCTGGAAGCTGGCGGGAACAGGGTTCACCTTCGGCGCAGAAACGCGGTGAGCAACGGCTTTAGACGGACTCGGAGCTGCCTTCCGGGAACCTGAAGGCGCGCGCTCGGATGGGGTGCCTGATGCCGCCCAAGCCGCGCAGAATTCTAAAGGAAGGTCGGCATCCTGTCCACGATACGGATAGGATTCGTGATTTCGGCCTCCTTGTGCTCAGCATGAGGCGAGTCGCTCCTCGCGGAACGCCCATCGCTTGATTCAAACAGTTACACACATATTTACGGGTTTTGAGAAAGATTCCAGTATGGAGCAACGAAGACAATGGCCAACTCACCTCATGTCGTTTCAGTCACGACGGAAAGCTTCCATCAAGTCGTCGTCCAGGGCTCCCACGAGCGCCCGGTACTGGTGGATTTCTGGGCCGATTGGTGCGCACCCTGTCGCATGTTGATGCCCGTACTGGCATCCATAGCGGACTCGTACGGCGGTAAGCTGCTGGTCGCCAAGGTGAACACGGAGGAAGAGCAGGGGCTTGCCGCCGAATACGGCATCCGCAGCCTGCCGACGGTACAGCTCTTCAAGGACGGGCGACCAGTCGACCAATTCATGGGTGCCCTACCCGAGCCCCAAATCCGTCAATTTCTGGAGCAACACCTCCCCCGTGAATCCGACCAGCTGCTTGCCCGCGCACAGGGTCTACTGAGCGCTGGCGACTTGGAGGGTGCCGCCCGGATGATCGAAGCGGTAAGGGAAGCAGACCCGGAAAACGACCGCGTCCGTCTGCTCGAGGCGGGAATCCAAGCGGCAGCCGGCAACAACCAGGCGGCGCAGGAGATCCTCGATAGCTTACCGAGGGAGTTGGCCGAGGATCCCGAGGTGGTGAGCCTGAGAGGCCAGGTGAGCTTTGCAGCATTGCGGGACGAGTCGCCTCCGGAATCGACGCTGACTGCCAGATTGGAGGCGGACCCGAAGGACAGCGACGCCCGTTACAAACTGGCCGCACACCTTTTGGCACGTAGTGACTTCGAGGGCGCACTGGACCAACTGCTCGAGCTGGTGAAAAGGGACCGCGCGTTCAACGACGACGCAGGTCGCAAGGGCATGCTCACGGTCTTTGCCATGCTCGGCGGCGAGGGCGAGCTGGTAAGCCGCTACCGCAGCCGGATGCTCAACGCCCTTTATTAGGCATCGTCATCCGGCCCTCGCACTCGAAATGGAAGGCGGGCCGGCCTGAGCTCGAGGGCCGGCCCGGATTTCCTGCGGGACTCGATCGAACGGCGGATCGATCTTCATCCTGGTCCTCGCACATCCATCCCCCGCTGATCGCAGAAAACGCGCTGGCGAGCGGTATCACCTGAGCTCACGCTTCTCCAAGGCGATCACCTTCTGCGACAAGGTCTCAATCGTTCGCTGCTGCTCTTTTACGGCCTCGATCATACGGCAACCATTTTTTGATACTCGACCGCCTCGTGGCCTTCCCCGTCTGTCTGGACCAGCTCCGGCAGAACTCCCTCGACGTCCTGAGCGATGAGGCCGATCTGGCGACCGCGGCTGAATCCCCGATCGGGAAAGTCTTCCACTTTCCAGTTGAAGCTGACCCCTTCGAGTGCCATGACCTTCTCGAGGGATGAATCCAGTGGCCGAATGTTCTTCTTCCATCGGCCTCTTTGCAGCGGCTTTTTTGATCTGGGTCTATGTCGCTGCCTGCCCGCGCATCGTCTTGCTGATGCGGAGCGTCGGGAGTGGAGTGGGATGGGATGGGGCGAGCTCAGGTACTTAGACTATCGAGCGGCAACCACCGGCGCAGATCTGACTCCCATCGGATCCTGGATACCGTCTCCCCCGACCGGCGCTTGTTGTGGCAAACCCAGAGGTCGCCGACTGCGACCAGGTCGCCCCGCAAAAAGATCAGGGGAACAAAGGGACGTACCCAAGGCGGCACGCCCGCCTCCTGAAACAGCTTTTTAAGGGATTTCCGATGTCCGTCCGATGTCGTTCGACAGGAAAGGCCGGTGGCGCCGAACAGGACATCCAACCCACCCACGAGCACGGCCGCGGGATCTACGCCGCGTCCATCGGAAGCGAGAAGCTTCAGGCGTCCCAAAGCGTTCGGTAGTAAGAGAACGTCCTCGCGCCAAGGAATCGGACCTGTTGCGGGGAAAGCCGGCAAGGGTTCAATGGCGTACAGGTCATCACGGTAACGGCGTACCTCACACCCAGGCCAGGTGACCAGGGGATTGGCATCGACGCGGGCTGCCATGACCTCCGAGATGATCCGACCCAGGTGCCTGGAATCCGGCGTCGCGAAACCGCGCTCCCGAACCCAACGACGCAGCACGGTCTTTCGCAACGGCAGCGGTAGCTCATGAAGGCGGGAAATGGACAGGGTACCGGGCCGCCGACCGGCGAGCTTGAAGAGCTCGTCCTCGGCGAAGCGATCGATGAGCTCCTGTGCCTCCGCGCAATGGGCCGCGCTTCTCGCAATGCTCGCTGCGCACGCGGGCCAGCGCTCTGCCAGCAGCGGTAACACCTGGTGGCGGAGGAAGTTACGGTCGAATCCCGGATCCAGGTTTCCCGGATCGTCCAACCAGTCCAGGTTCAAGCTATTCGCGTAGTCGAGAAGCATAGCGCGGCCGTACCCCAGCAGCGGCCTGACCAAACGTCCAGACCCGAGGGACGCTACCGGCGGCATGGCCGCGAGGCCGGCGGGACCGCTTCCACGCATCAGAGCCAGCAGCAGGGTCTCTGCTTGGTCGTCGCGATGATGGGCGGTTAGCACGAGATCGCCGGTCCCCAGCAATTCGGCCATTGTCGCGTAGCGCGCTTGCCGAGCCACGGCTTCCAGGCTCTCGCCCCGGGCAGGCGCCACGACGACGGAGCGGGTCTCGAGCGCCACCCCGAGGCGCCTGCACGTACGGGCGCAGTGCTCCACCCAGACCCCAGAGTCGGGATGCAGACCATGATCGACGTGCAGGGCACGGATCTCGAAGGCGAGCCGGTCACGAACCGACGCCAGGGCGCAGAGCAGGACGGCCGAGTCCATGCCGCCGCTGTACGCGATCCATCCGATCTCGGCGCCGCGGAAGGCGGCTAGATGGGGGAGCAGGAGCTCCGGTGAAAACGAAGGCATGGCGCAAGGTGCCACGAAAACATGACGTGCTTACTCGCTGTACCGACCGTACCCCAGTACGCGTTCGTAGCGTAGCGCGAGCAAGGCATCTATATCCTGATCTCGGATTACTTCGAGGTTTCTCGCGAGGGCCATCTTCAGGCTCGACGCGACGGTATCCGGATCCCGATGGGCACCGCCTCTGGGCTCGGGAATGATGTCGTCGATCAACCCCAGGTCTTTGAGCTTTTCCGACGTGATGGCCATTGCCTCGGCGGCAAGCTGGGCCTTTTCGGCGCTCTTCCAAAGAATGGAGGCGCATCCCTCGGGCGAGATCACCGAATAGGTGCTGTACTGGAGCATCATCACCCGATCCCCAACCCCAATGGCCAGGGCGCCGCCGGAGCCACCTTCACCGATAACGGTACACAGAATGGGCGTGCGCAGGTACACCATCGCCTGCAGGTTGCGGGCAATGGCCTCGCTCTGCCCCCGCTCCTCCGCGCCTACACCGGGATAGGCACCCGGCGTGTCGATGAAGGTGAGGACCGGCAGGCGGAAGCGCTCGGCCAATGTCATCAGCCGCAAGGCCTTACGATAACCTTCCGGTCGGGGCATGCCGAAGTTGCGAAAGATCTTGTCCTTGGTGTCGCGGCCTTTCTGGTGACCGATAATCATCACAGAACGCCCTTCGAGCCGGCCGAGGCCGCCGATGATGGCATGATCGTCGGCAAAGGTACGGTCACCGTGCAGCTCCTGGAAGTCGTCGAAGATGCGCAGGACATAGTCCATCAGGTAAGGCCGCTGGGGATGCCGCGAGAGCTGAGAGATCTGCCAAGGGGTGAGCTTGGAGAAGATGGATTCGGTCAGAGCCTGGCTCTTGGTCTCGAGTCGCTCTATCTCGTCCTCGATGTTGATCTCGTTATCGTCGCCGACGTGCCGCAGCTCCTCGATCTTCGCCTCGAGCTCTGCGATCGGACGTTCGAAATCGAGAAAATCGATCCCCGTCTCGATAGTCATTCGACCAAGGCCAGTCGCGGCGGTGATTCCGGGATGATACCGGCCGAGCGGTTGATGCCGCCTCGCTCGTACGATACCCGAACCGCATCGTCGCCCAAGATGCAGCGCAGCCGCTTGAGCAGCTCGTCGGTCGGCCGCACCCGCCAATCGCTGCCTAGTACCAGGCGGGCACGGGCGCCGGGTCGATAGTAGTCGATGTACACGGGTAGACCCATGCCACTGAAGGTGCCGAAGACAGTACGCAGCTCGGCTACAAGGGACTGGCCACGTGCGTGAGCGGCCGTGTCGCTCAAATCCAGCACCAGGGAGAGATGGTCGGCGAGGTCGAGCCGCGCCTGCTCCAAAGTTCGGACCCTGTCGGCACGCAGGGACCAGCCGTCACGGAATTCGTCGAAGCTCAAGGAGCCGCTTACGACAAGAATGTTGTCCGCCACCAGAACGTCTCGCACCTCCTCATAGACCTCGGAAAAACAGGTGACCTCTATACGCCCTGTGCGGTCATCCAACATCACGGTGCCCATACGTCCGCGCTGCGTCTTACCGTGACGAACCCCTACCACCAACCCAGCGAGCGTACGCTTCTCCCGCTCGTTTTGGCCTTGAGGCGTCTGCAGCAGCGCCCCAATGCGGGTGCCAGTCATGGCATCGAGCTCCGCATCGACCCGGTTGATCGGATGCCCGGTAAGATAAAGCCCCAGCGTCTCCTTCTCACCTTGCAGGCGTTGCTCCTCCTCCCACTCCCCCCAGGTACGGGCGACAAGCTGAGGATCCGGTTCCGCCACCACGCCCGAATCGACGGCGCCGAACAGGTCCGCCTGCCCGGCCGCCTGAGTCTCCTTGTGCTGCTCGGCCATCTTGATAGCCATGGGCAGCTGTGCCGTCAGGGTTGCCCGATTCTCCGCCAATCCGTCCAAGGCGCCGGCTCGGATCAGGGCCTCGAGCACACGGCGATTGGCCTTGTGCAGATCGATGCGGCGGCAGCAATCCCAGATGTCCTTGAAGGGTACGCCATCGCGGCGCGCTTGAAGTATGGCCGCGATGGCGGACTCGCCCACGCCTTTGATGGCGCCCAAGCCGTAGACGACGGCCCCCTCGTCTGCGATCGTAAACATGTACTCGGATCGATTGATGGCCGGCGCCTCGACCCTGAGCTTCATCTCCCGGCACTCGTCGATCAGGGTCACCACCTTGTCGGTGTTGTCCATGTCCGCACTCAGCACGGCCGCCATGAAGGCCGCCGGGTAGTGGGCCTTGAGCCACAGGGTTTGATAAGCAACCAGAGCATAAGCGGCGCTGTGGGATTTGTTAAAGCCGTAACCCGCGAACTTCTCCATCAGGTCGAAGATATAGGTGGCGGTCTCCGGTGCGACGCCACGCTGCACCGCACCGTCATGGAAGATGCCCCGTTGCTTGGCCATCTCCGCGGGCTTCTTTTTGCCCATCGCGCGGCGCAACAGGTCCGCCCCCCCCAGGGTATAGCCCGCCAGGACCTGGGCGATCTGCATGACCTGCTCCTGGTACAGGATGACGCCGTAGGTAGGCTTGAGGATAGGCTCCAGGTCAGGGTGAGGATAAGCGACCTCGGCTCTGCCGTGCTTGCGGTCGATGAAGTCGTCCACCATGCCGGACTGCAGGGGACCCGGACGAAACAGGGCCACCAGAGCCGTGATGTCATCGAATCGGTCCGGCTGCAGCTTCTTGATCAGCTCCTTCATGCCACGCGACTCGAGCTGGAAAACGGCGGTGGTCTCACAGCGTTTGAGCAGGGCGAAGGCATCGGGATCGTCCATGGCGATAGCGCTGATGTCGATCGGCGGCTTGTCCGCTCGGCTTCGAGCCCCATTGACGGTCTTCAGCGCCCAATCGATGATGGTCAGGGTACGCAGCCCCAGAAAGTCGAATTTGACAAGACCGGCGCGCTCCACATCGTCCTTGTCGAACTGTGTAACCAGGTTCTCGCCTCCGGACTCGCAGTAGAGCGGGACGAAATCGGTCAACACGGTCGGCGCGATGACGACACCACCGGCGTGCTTGCCGGCGTTGCGAGCAAGACCCTCCAGCTTGCGGGCCATGTCGATGATGGCTTGGACCTCCTCTTCGTCCTCGTAGGCATGCTTGAGATCCTGGCTTTCCTCCAGAGCCTTGTTTAGCGTCATGCCAAGCTCGAACGGCACCATCTTGGCGATTCGATCCACCATGCCGTAGGGATGACCCATAACCCGACCCACGTCGCGTACGACGGCCTTGGCGGCCATGGTGCCGAAGGTGATGATCTGCGAGACGGCGTCGCGCCCGTAACGTTCGGCCACATAGTCGATGACCCGATCCCGGTTCTCCATGCAGAAGTCCACATCGAAATCCGGCATGGACACGCGCTCGGGATTCAGAAAGCGCTCGAACAAGAGGTCGTGCTCGATCGGGTCCAGGTCCGTTATCTGCAGCGCATAGGCTACCAAGGAGCCGGCGCCCGATCCGCGTCCGGGCCCAACGGGAATACCGTTTTCTTTGGCCCACCGGATGAAGTCGGCGACGATCAGAAAGTACCCTGGGAAACCCATCTGATTGATGACGTCGAGCTCGAGTTGCAGGCGCTCGCCGTAAACCTTGCGCCGCTCTCCGATTTCAGGCGCGTCGGTCCCCATGATGCGCTCCATGCGCCGTTGCAGCCCTTTCTTGGACTCCGCGGCGAAGTACTCCTCCATCGTCATGTCATCCGGGATAGGAAAGTCGGGGAGGAAGCTCTTGCCGAGGGTTAGCTCCAGGTTGCAGCGCTTGGCGATCTCGACGCTGTTCTCGAGGGCCTCCGGGATGTCGGCGAAGAGCTCGGCCATCTCCCCCGGGGAGCGCAGGTATTGCTCTGCGCTGTAGAGGCGGGGCCGGCGTGGATCATCCAAGGTGCGGCCATCATGGATGCAGACTCGGGCCTCGTGCACCTCGAAGTCCTCGGGCGCCAGAAACCGCACGTCGTTTGTCGCAACAACGGGCACGCCCTTGCGGGCGGCCAGCTCAACGCAGCGCTCAGTGTACGCGGACTCGTTCTCCCGACCGGTACGAACAAGCTCCAGGTAATAGCGATTGCCGAAAACCTCCAGCCAACGATCGAGAACTGCATCCGTCCGGCCCTGGTCGCCCCCGAGAAGCGCGCGAGCCACATCGCTCTGAAGACCACCCGAAAGGGCAATAAGTCCCTCGGCCGCATCCTCTACCCAATTCCGTTCGACCTGGGGCACGCCCAGGTGCTGACCCTCCAAATAGGCGCGAGAGATGAGCCGGGTCAGATTCAGATAACCGGTCCTGTTCTGGACCAATAGCAGCAGTCGGAAAGGCTTGTTGGCGTCGTCCTGGTCGCGGACCCACAGGTCCGACCCGGCGATGGGCTTGATGCCTGCCGCTGCGGCCGCCTCATAAAAGCGCACAAGACAAAAAAGGTTGGACTGGTCCGTGACCGCAATAGCCGGCATTTGGTTTGCCGCTGCGGCCGCGACGAGGGGCTTGATGCGTACCAGGCCGTCGACCAGCGAGTACTCCGAATGGACGCAAAGATGGACGAATTGGGAAACCGGCGTCACGCGTGGGACCTGTTCGTATAGTTTTCCGTGAAGGCACGAAGCGTGCGAAGAGTCCGGTCTAGCGTTGAAAAACACTTGACGGTCGGGGAACAGCGCGAACGCCCTGCTCCTTCGGGCAGAGCCCGAGCGCCACGTTCTCTTCGTGCTTTTCGCATCTTCGTGTGAGGTTAGAAAAAATCCAGGCTAGTTCGCGTTTGCCTTCAAGGCCCGCACCAGATCCAGCAAGGCCGGGTCATCCCACTCGCGCTCCCCCATGGCGACATAAGCGAGCCTGCCTTTCGGATCGACCACGAAGGTCGTCGGAAGTCCGCGTACCGGCCAGGCCTGGACGACCCGGGAGTCGGTATCCATCGGCAGCGGAAAAGTGACGGGGGAGGTCGAAGTAAATTGCGCGATGGTGTCCGCATCCTCTCCGACATTGATGGCAACGACGCCGATGCCTTCTCTCGCGAGCTGCTCCCAGGCTCGCTGCAACGACGGCATCTCGGCACGACAGGGTGGGCACCAGGTGGCCCAGAAGTTCACGACAAGGGGCTTACCTCGGTAGTCTGCGAGACGGACCCGGGTGCCGTCCGGTTGGGCGAGATCGAACTCGGGCGCCGCAGTCGGGTCCGAGAGGGCCGTGAGCGGCTCGTCGCCCCGACCGGCGGAGCAGGCAGCGGCAGCGACGCATAGGCACAAGGCAGCAAAATGGAATGCGACCGACTTCATAGTGGCATGGACTCCTCGATCTATAACCAAAACCGATGACAAACCTCAACGACGCACAAAACATCGAAAAAAAGGCGCTCTTTTACCCCAGCAGCTCTCGCACCGGACGGAAAGAGCGCCGGTGCTGCTCGCAAGGTCCTAGCTCGCGCAAAGCCGAGATGTGCTCCCGCGTCGGATATCCCTTGTGCCGAGCAAAACCATAGCCCGGAAATCGATCATCCAGCACACGCATTTCCCGATCGCGGGCGACCTTGGCCAGGATAGATGCCGCGCTGATGACAGCAACACTGGAATCACCAGCTACCACGGCCTGGACATCGCACGCTAACTGGGGACAGCGGTTGCCGTCTACCAACGTACGCTGCGGGGCAATACCCAGATTCTCCACGGCGCGCTTCATGGCCAACAGCGATGCCTGCAGTATATTGTTTCGATCAATCTCTTCGACCGTGGCAAAGGCGACCGCGTAGGCCAAGGCCCGGTCTCGAATCAGGGTATCCAGCAACTCCCGCCGCCGCGGCGTAAGGCACTTGGAGTCGGCAAGGCCGCAGATCGGTTCATTCGGATCCAGAATCACGGCCGCGGCCGCCACTGGACCTGCCAAAGGCCCCCGTCCCGCCTCGTCCACACCGGCAATGTACGGCACGCTGCTCACGACCTGTCTCCACGAACAAGATCCAGTATGGCAGCGGCGGCCGCACGGCCGGCGTCACGGCGCAACTCACCATGGACCTCCCGATAGGCCGACTGCACCTCACGTACCCGATCCGTATCCTCAAGGAAAGCGAGTACGGCGGGTCCCATCAGGTCCGCCCGGCAGCGGTCTTGAATAAACTCGGGTGCCAGCTCACGGCCGACCAGCAGATTGGCCATGGCGGCATAGGGCACTTTCACCAGATTCAGGCCCGATAGAAGGCGGAAGGTAACGGGACTCATCCGATAACCGACTACCATCGGCCGGTTGATGAGCAAGGTCTCCAGGGTCGCCGTCCCCGATGCGGTGAGCACGCAGTCAGCGGCTGCAATCACCTCTCGACTGCGGTTGGCAATGAGCTTGATCGGGAGATCCGGGGCCTTGCTTTGCAGGGCGCGCTCGAACATCCCGCGCAAGGTCGGCGTCACCAAGGGGACGGCGAAATGAAGCCCGGGGCTGCGCTCGAAACACCAGCGGGCGGTCTCCAAAAAAGGCTCTGCGAGCAGCCGCACTTCGCTGACGCGACTGCCTGGAAGCAGGGCCACGATCGCGCCCTGAGGCGGCAACTCGAGCTGTGCGCGCGCCTCGGAAGGATCGCACCGCAGTGGGATCGCGTCCGCAAGCGGGTGGCCGATGTAACGGGCTGTGACCCCCTGCTCACGCAGAAAGTCCTGTTCGAATGGAAAGATACTCAGCATCAGGTCCACTGAACGGCGGATGGTCCTCACGCGTCCCGCTCGCCAGGCCCAGACAGTGGGACTCACGAGGTGGACGGTGCGGATTCCGGTCTTGCGCAAGCGCCGTTCGAGACCCAGATTGAAATCAGGTGCGTCCACGCCGATGAAAACATCGGGCCGCCAGTCGAGGAAATACCTCATCAGATCGCCGCGGATGCGCAGGAGCTCGCGCAAATGCCGCATTACCTCTGTCAGCCCCATGACCGACAACCGTTCCATCGACACGAGGGTCTCACAGCCGGCCGCTTGCATCTGAGGCCCGGCGACACCCAAGAAGCGCGCATCCGGTACCTGCTCCTTCAACCCGCGCACCACGGCCGCCCCCAGCCAATCCCCCGAGGGCTCGTTGGCGACGATGCCTATCTTCACCGCACAATGCTGCGGGATCTGTCGGCGACGAAGTCTGCAATCTCGTCCACTCGCGTGCTGCCCAGGGCTCGCATCGCCGCGACGGCATCCTCCAACTTGCGATTGGACATGTAGAGCAGCTTGAACGCGCTCTTGAGCTGTTGAATGCTCTCCGCGTCGACCTCCCTTCGACGCAACCCCTCGACATTGATGCCACGGGGCTCGGCCGGATGGCCACCTATGATCACATAGGGCGGAACATCCTTGGTTACGACCGACCCCATGGCGCAAAAGCAGTGGGCCCCGATCCGGCAAAATTGGTGGACAATGGTAAACCCCCCGAGAATGGCCCAATCCTGCACCTGAACATGACCGGCCAGGGAGGCCGCGTTCGCCATGATCACATTGTCGCCGATTCGGCAATCGTGGGCGACATGGCTGTAGGCCATGAAGAGGTTACCGCTACCGATACGGGTTTCCCCGGTATCCTGCGCCGTCCCCCGGTGCAGGGTCGCGTACTCGCGGATCACATTGCGGTCGCCGATCGTAAGAAAGGTCTCTTCGCCGCGGTACTTTTTATCCTGGGGTTCCTCACCTACGGAGGCGAACTGAAATATCCGATTATCGGTCCCGATTCTCGTCGGTCCGCGGATCACCGCATGGGGTCCGATGCTGCTGCCGGCCCCGATTCGGACATCTGGACCGATGATGGCATAGGGACCGACGGTGACGCGGGAATCCAGCCCGGCTGCAGGGTCTACGATTGCGCTGGGGTGAATCGAGCTCAAGAGTCGCGGGCCGTGCACATGATGTCTGCCGTGGCGGCGATCTGGCCGTCCACACGCGCCTCGCCGCTGAACAGCCAGACGCCCCGACGCACCTTCCCCAGCCGCACGTCGATCGTCAGCTGATCTCCTGGCTCGACCGTGCGCTTGAAGCGTGCCTTGTCTATCCCTGCGAGATAATACAACGCCTTCTCCCCCACTTCGTCGGGTCGGGATTCCATCGCCAGCAGGCCTGTCGCCTGAGCCATGGCCTCTACGATCAGCACGCCGGGCATAACGGGACGCACCGGAAAATGACCGGCGAAATAGGGTTCGTTGAAGGTCACGTTCTTATAGGCAATCAGATATTCGTTCGCTTTGTAGTCGACTACTCGATCGATCAAAAGAAAGGGATAGCGGTGCGGCAACAGGCTCAACACCTTGTGGATATCCATCTTGCTCAATGCTACCTCCGATGTTCCGGGGGACCGGTTGCCGTTCGCGGACCGGCCAGCGCCGAACCTGACTTCACTCCGGCTCCTGCCGCGGCTCGGTATTCGTTTGTTTCAGTTTTTCTTCCAAGTCCCTCAGTCGCCGGGCGAGCTCATCCAGGTGCCGGAAACGAGCCGCACTGCGCCGCCACTCGACGCTCGGCATGGCTGGAATTCCGCTGCTGTAAACACCGGGCTCGGTAAAGGAACGAGTAACCATGGCCATTCCAGTGAAGTGGACGCCGTCCCCGATCGAAAGGTGCCCCGCCATGCCGACGGCCCCACCGATGGTACAGTTGCTACCGATTTTCGTGGAACCGGAGACTCCCGAGCAGGCGGCCATCGCTGTGTTCTCGCCGATGCTGCAGTTGTGTCCGATCTGGATGAGGTTGTCCAGTTTCGCGCCATCTGCGATCAGCGTATCCTCGATGGCACCCCGATCGATCGTTGTGTTCGCGCCGACCTCCACGTCATCTCCGAGCCAGACTCCACCCAATTGTGGAATGCGCACCCAACGCTCCCCGTCCTTCGCAAACCCGAAGCCCTCGCGGCCTATGACCGCACCTGGATGTATCAACGCCCGCTTCCCGATCCGTGTGCCTTGACACAAGGTGACCCTTGCGACGAGCCGACTGTCCTCGCCGATTCGGCATCCGGAGCCGACGATACTGCCCGGACCGACAAAGGCCCGCGGTCGGATTTCCGCGTCTCCCTCCACAACAGCGGTGGCGCCGATCCACGCGGACGGATCGACGTTGGCGCTTTCGGCGACGACTGCGCTCGGATGGCGGCCCCCGGTAACCGCCGGTACCGGATGCAGCATCCGCGCCGCCCAGGCGTAGGTAAGGTAAGGATTCGCACTTACCAAGGCCGCGACCGGGCAGAGCCGCTCGTCATTATCCGCCAGGATCACGGCCCCAGCACGGGTCGCGCTCAGCGCGGCGCGGTATCGGCGGTCGCCGAAGAAGCAGAGACATTCACCATCGGCCCGTTCCAGGGTTTCGACCCGACGAACACGAGCTTCACCGTCCCCGCGCAGCTCGACGCCGAGACTGTCCGCCAGATCCTGAAGCTTGATCGCCACAACCCCTCAGATAGTCGATGAATGCTCGGCAGCTCCCTATCTGGCCTCGAACTTCTCCCTCAAACGTCCGATGACCTTATCGGAGATATCGATACGCTCGCTGGCATGGAATACCAGGTTATCGCTGACGATGAGGTCGATGCTCTCCTCCCGCGCCAGCTCCGTGACAACCTCTTCGACCTGCTTGGTGAGCTTGGTATTCAGCTCGTTATTGCGCAGGGACATATCTTCGCGAAACTCCGCCTCGGCATATTTGAGCTTGCGTTTCCGCTTGCTGATATCGGTCGTCAAGCGCTGGACTTCATCCTCACTCATAAGAGCAGCGTCACGCTTGAGCTTCTGCTCGAGCTCGGCGATCTGCTTTTGCTGCTCGGCGAGCTTTTCCTTGCGCTCGCTGACCTCTTTCTCCAGCTGCGCGCTGGCGGCCTCGTACTGTGGCGACTGCTGCATGATGCGCGTGGGATCGATCACGGCGATTACGTAATCGCCAGCCGGTACGGAGGTCCCCGACACGCACAGACCAAGCCCGATCAGTACCCCTGCAAATCTGTTCACCTGGCTGCCACCTCCAGTCAGAATGTTTGTCCGATGCCGAACTGGAACACCTCCGTTTCGTCCCCGTCCTGTTCGTTGAACGGATAGGCCACGCTTACGGACAAGGCACCGATGGGCGACAACCAGGTCGCGGACAGCCCGGCCGAGTAACGGATATCGCTCAGACTGAATCCCGTGGGAGCCACGAGATCCACACCACTGAGCTGCGGATTGTAGGTCGTCCACACGTTACCAAAATCGAAAAAGGCCCCGAGACGCAGAGTCTTCGCGAAGTCGCCCTCGATGGGGGGCGGTGCAAAGATCTCCATGCTGCCGACAATCTTGACGTTGCCGCCTGATGGATTCTCATCAAGCGTCGTTTCCCTCGGACCCAAAGTATTCTCCTTCCATCCCCGGACCGTCCTCGGGCCGCCGGCGAAGAAGTTATCGAAGAACGGGAGTCCTGTGGTACTGCCGATCCCATCACCGTAGCCCAGGTCTGCATTCAAGGATAGGGTGAAGCGCCTCGTCAGAGGGATGTACTGCCGATGCCTGTAAGTCAACCGGTAGTACTGCAGATCGCTGCCGGGTACGGCGATCTCTGCGCTCAGGGTCTGGAGGCCACCCTTGGTCGGAAAAACCGCCTTGTCGCGCGAGTCGTTCGTATAGCTCGCGGTGAGCAGAAAATCGTTGAAGTTATCACCGTTTTCGGCCTCGAACGCCTGGGCAAGCAGCGAGTACCCCGGCGTGAAGTTGGTGTACTGATAGCGCAGACCGAATCCGGCACGACTCGTATCTGAGATAGGAAGGCCGAAGCTCATACCGGCTATCCCGACGTCTGTAAAATAGTCGATGCTGTTCAGCTCTTCGAAGTTGGTCTCCCGATAGGAAAGCTCGAATCCCCGGCTAATACCGTCGATTGTGTAATAAGGATTGGTGTAGGCGAGACGATAAATCCGGTTGGAGCTGCTGTTGTTGAAGGCAAACGAGACCCTTTTTCCCGTCCCCAGAAAATTGTTCTGGGTAATACTCGAGTTGAAGATGACGCCCTGGGATTGGGAATACCCGAGACCAGCAAGCAGATTGCCGGAATCCTTCTCGACAACCGAGACATTCACATCAACTTCATCCGCGGAGCCCGGCACCGCCGGCGTTTCCACGTTCACTTCCTCGAAATAGCCCAGCCGCTGCAGTCGCTCGCGGGATTGGTTCACGAGCTCGGTCGAAAACCAGGCTGCTTCCATCTGGCGCATCTCGCGACGCAGCACCTCGTCGCGCGTACGGGTATTTCCTTTGGTATTGACGCGCCGCACGTAGACGCGCTTGCCCGGATCGACAAAGAAGATCACCGCGACCTGCTTGGTCTCCTCGTCGATCTCGGGGATGGTGTTGACGTTGGCGAAAGCATAGCCTTCGTTGCCCAACTTCTTTGAAATTCGTTCCGCACTCTCTGTCGTGACCTTGCGCGAGAAGACATCCCCGCGGCGCATTTGAATCAAGGGAAAGAGCTGCTCGACAGGCACCGATGGTTCTCCGGCGAGCTTGATGTCGCTGACGGAAAAGACGTCACCCTCGTCAATTCCGATGGTGATATAAATATCTTTCTTGTCAGCGCTGATGGAGACTTGCGTCGACTTGATCTCGAACTGAATATATCCGCGGTCGAGGTAAAACGTGCGCAGAGATTCCAGATCGCCACCGAGCTTCTGCTTGGAGTATTGGTCGTTCTTCGAATAGAAGGAATGCCACTTGGTGCGACCGAGCTTGAACAGCCCAAGCAGTTCCTTCTCCTCGAAATCCTTGTTGCCAATAATATTGATCTGCTTGATTCGGGCTGTCAGGCCCTCGGTGATGTCAATGGCGACGGCAACACGGTTTCGCTCCAGCGGCGACACGGTTGACTGAATCTCGACGCCGTACTTTCCGAGCGCATAGTATTGGCCCTCGAGCTCATGTTCGATCCGATCCAGGAGTGAGCGGTCGAAGGTGCGACCCTCCGCGAGACCTATGTCCTTGAGCGCTTCCTTCAGCGCGTCGGTCTCCAAGGTCTTATTTCCAGTTATGTTGATCTCGGCGACAGCCGGTCGTTCCTGTACCCAAACGACCAGCACGGTCCCGTCCCGCTCTACCCGCACATCCTTGAAAAATCCCGTGGCGTAAAGGGTACGGATGATGCTCGCGGTGACATCATCTGTCGTCGTATCCCCCACTTGGACCGGTAGATAATTGAATACGGTACCGGCGGCAATGCGCTGCAGGCCTTCCACCCGGATATCCGAGATACGGAACTGGGCCGCTAGCACGGGTGCCACCACGGCCATCAGGGCGATGAACAGCACCAGCCGAAGTGACGGCCTGCCCAGCCGGCCTGTTCTCTTGTGTGCGTTCAAATGCGACCCCCTGGATGCTTGAAATACCGCACCCCGACGCGGCATTTTCCGAAGCGAACAAGTATAAGTTAAGGGACCGATGAACAAAACAGCGGAAGCAAGCGAGGTCCTGCAGCGGCAGCCACGCAATTGGCACGCCTGTGGATGCGGGGCGCGCGCTTTGTGGATCCGACAGGATCAAGCTCGAATCGAAAGGCGGGCAACCCGCCGATTCACCGTTTCCGTCCTAGCCCAACAAACGCGAGATATCGACATAGAAGGCGAGGGTCATGAGCGCTATCAACAGGGCGAGGCCGACCCGCTGACCCTGCAACTGCGCCTGCTCCGAGAGCGGACTGCCCTTGATGGCCTCGATGGCGAAGTAAAGCAGGTGTCCGCCGTCCAAAATAGGGATGGGCAAAAGGTTGAGCACGCCGAGACTGATGCTGACTACCGCGAGAAACTTGACAAAGTAGACCAGACCGACGCTCGCGGTCTTGCCCGCGGTCTCGGCAATGGAGATGGGTCCGCTCAGGTTCTCGACCGACGCCTTGCCGACCAACATGCGCCCGATGACTCGCAGCATGAGCAGGCTCATGTCCACGGTCTTGCCGACAGCCGCGCCCATGGCCGCCACCGGCCCGAGCCTCACCTCCGTCCGGTACTCGTCGAACAGATGCTGCGGCACCTGTGCCGCAGCGCCGATGAACCCGACCTCTCGGTCGCCCAGTTGCCTGGCGCGTGGAAGAACGACGAGCTCCAGCAGCTCGGTACCGCGCTCCACTTCCAAACTAACCGGGCGGCCGGCATGCGCCCGCACCGCCTCGACCAGCTCGCCCCAGAGCTCAATCGGCGCTCCATTGACGGAGACGACGCGATCACCCGGTTGCAAACCCGCCTGTGCGGCCGGCTCCCCCGGACTCAGCTCGCCGATGAGCGCGGGCAGGGCCGGCCGTGCAGGCGACAACCCCAAATTGGAGAGAATCGCGGGATCGTCCGGGAGTCCGGCCAATGCATCACCGCTGAGAACCCGCACCCGCCTCAGACCACTGTCATCGCGCACACTAACGGCGAGGTCCTCTCCTCCCGCCAGGATCTCCGCCATCAGCGCGAAGACGGCCGATTCCCAGGTCGGCGTAGGCCGGTCTGCGACGGCGAGCAGCTCGTCTCCCGGCGCAAAGCCCGCCTCTGCCGCGACTGATTCCGGGGCTACCTCCCCCACCAGCGCCCGTGTACCCTCGTCGCCGGACACAAAAACGGCCCAATAGACGAGGATGGCAAACAGAAAATTGAACAATGGTCCCGCCGAGACGATTGCGAAACGCTTCCACAACCTCTGTCTGTTGAATGCAAGGTGCCGCTCGTCGGCCGTTACGGGCCCTTCTCGTTCGTCCAGCATCTTTACGTAACCGCCGAGCGGGATGGCCGCCAACACGTATTCGGTACCGTCGCGGGTACCGACGCGACGCAACAAGGATCTGCCGAAGCCGATGGAGAAGCGCAACACCTTGACCCCGAGCTTGCGCGCAACCCAGAAATGACCGAACTCGTGGACGGCGATGAGGATCGCCAAGGCGAGGATGAAGGAGCCCGCTGCGTATAGAAAATCCTGCATGGATTTATCCGACAGGGTTGGTGAGGTTTTGTTCCGCGACCTTCCGTGCCCGATGGTCCACCTCTAGCAGCTGTTCGACCTCCCAACCCTGGACGTCCTCCGCAGGGAGCTGCTGCAAGGTCTTTCCGACCACCGCCGCGATGTGCGTAAATCCGATACGCCGATCCAGAAACGCGGCGACCGCCACCTCGTTCGCAGCATTGAGAATGACAGGAGAGGTACCGGCTCTCGCCGCCGCCCGATATGCCAGATCCAAGCAAGGAAAACGCTCCGGATCAGCCGGCTGAAAATCGAGCCTCTGGACCGCGAGCAGATCGAGGGCAGCTACGCCGGAATCCATCCGCTCGGGCCAGGCAAGCGCATGGGCAATGGGAGTGCGCATGTCCGGATTGCCGAGTTGCGCCAGCACCGATCCATCCCGGTACTGCACCAGGGAGTGGATCACGCTTTGGGGTTGCACGAGAATCCGGATCCGATCGGGGTTTGCATTGAACAGCCAGCAGGCCTCGATAAGCTCCAGTCCCTTGTTCATCATGGTTGCCGAGTCAACCGAGATCTTGCGCCCCATGTCCCAGTTCGGGTGAGCGCAAGCCTGCTCGGGCGTGACCTTCGCCAGCTGCTCCAGGGGAGTATTCCGGAAAGGCCCCCCCGAAGCGGTAAGCAATATCCGCTCAACGCCCAACTTGTCGAGATTACGCCCCTTCCGATAATCCCCGGGAAGACACTGGAACACGGCATTGTGCTCGCTGTCGATTGGCAAAATGCTGGCGCCGTTGTTTTCGACGGCCTGCATCAGGAGCGAGCCCGCGACAACAAGGGCTTCCTTGTTGGCAAGCAGCAGGCGCTTGCCTGCCTGCGCCGCCGCCAGCGTGGACCGAAGGCCGGCGGCGCCGACGATCGCGGCCATCACGAAATCGGCCTGGGGCAAGGCCGCGACCGACTCCAGCGCCTCAGCTCCCGCGAGCACCTCCGGCGGATTCGTCATGCCGGACAACAGCAGCCTGAGCCTGCTCGCCGCCACAGGATCTGCCATAACCACGTACTCCGGCCGGTGACGATGGCACTGCAAGGCTATGCCTTCCGCGTTCCGATTTGCGGTCAAAGCAACAACGCGAAATCGCTCCGGATGGCGTCCTACGACATCCAGCGTGCTGACACCGATAGAACCGGTGGAGCCAAGTATGGTTATTCCGATCAAATCTGCGCCTCCAACCACAGGATGCCCAGCGTGAACAGCGGAGCGGCTGCGGTCAAGCTATCGATGCGGTCGAGGACGCCGCCGTGCCCGGGAAGCAGATGTCCGGAGTCCTTCAGATCCCGGCTGCGCTTGACGAAACTCTCGAAGAGGTCCCCGATCACCGACGCAAATGCCACCAGAATGCACAGCACAATCAGCAACACCAGGTACCCGGGCCGCAAGTCCATCGTCCAGCCCAGACAAAACCCGCACAGGGCGGCGCCGCCCAGAGCCCCGTAAACACCCGCGCGGGTCTTGCCCGGACTGAGTAATGGCGCCAGCTTCTCGCGCCCCCAACGGCGTCCGGTAAAGTAGGCCAGGATATCCGCAACCCAGATGAGCACCAGCAGAAACAGGACGAGATAAGGTCCTTCGGAGGCATTGGCATGCAGATATGCAATGGCGACCCAGGGGCCGACCAGCACCGCCAGACCAGCCGCGGCCATCGCGAGATCCGGCCCCGACTTGCGCTCGATGGCGCGCAACCGAAGAAGAAAAAAGGCTACAGCGCACCAGAAAACCACCATCGCCGCGTTCAGGTAGGCAAACCACTGGCGCAGCCAAGGATGCCACAAAACAATCAGCGACAAGGCGAACAGCGCCGCATAGATGACGCGTCCGGCCGCCGACGAGATACCCGCCAAGGCGGCCCACTCCCAAGCCGCCAAAACAAGGACCAACCCAAGGCACAGGGCAAGGTAGGGAGTTGGCAGCAGGAGTACGCCCGCCACTGCCAAAGGTGCCATAAGCAGCGCGGTCAGGGTCCGTTGTTGGAGCTTGCTGGTAGGCACGCGGGCGTCCCAAGGCGATCGCTGTGAATCGCCTAATCGGACCTGATCTCAGCACCCGTATCGACCTGCTCGCCGGTCAACCCGAAACGACGCTGCCGACGCGCGAAATCCTCGAGCGCGCCCCGATAGGCATCCACGCCGAAATCGGGCCACATCAAATCGCTGAAGTAAAGCTCACTGTAAGCCGACTGCCAGAGCACGAAATTGCTGATCCGCTGCTCACCGCCAGTGCGGATGAACAGGTCGGGGTCCGGAACGTCCTGAAAGGACAAGAGGGAAGAAATGAGCTCCTCGTCCACCTCCTCCGGCACGACGCGCCCTTCCCGCGCCGCTGAAACCAATTGCCTGGTCGCTTGCGTGATGTCCCAACGTCCTCCGTAGTTGGCGGCGATTTGCAGCAACATCGCATTGTTGGCGCAAGTAACTTCCTCTGCCTCGGCGATGCGGCGCTGCAGCTTCTCCGGGAAGGCATTGCGCTCGCCGACAATACGCAAGCGTACACCGTTTTGATTGAGCCGATTCACCTCCGCGCGCAGGGCACTCATGAACAGCTCCAGCAGGATATTGACCTCGGATTTGGGACGGCGCCAGTTTTCGCTGCTGAAGGCGAAGAGGGTCAAGACACCTATACCCTGATGGACGCTTTCCTCGACAACAGCCCTGACACTCTTGACGCCGGCCCTGTGCCCGGCCGTGCGCGGCAGGTTGCGCCGTAACGCCCAGCGTCCGTTTCCGTCCATGATGATCGCCACATGCCGCGGCACGCATACGACAACTCGGTCGCTCGACGGTACTGGCGTGTCTTTGTCCAAGGATCAAAACCTCCATGGCGCTCGAAGCGACGGCTCAGATGGACATCAGGTCCTCTTCTTTCTCGGCGAGCACCTTATCCACATTCTTGATGTAATCGTCGGTCAGCTTCTGCACCATCTCCTCGCCGCGGCGTTCCTCGTCCTCGGATATCATCTTTTCTTTGACAGCTTCCTTGAGCCCGTGATTCGCGTCACGCCGGATGTTGCGAACAGCAACACGAGCCTGTTCCGCTTCGTGGCGTGCCACTTTGATCAAGTCCCGTCGACGCTCCTCCGTCAAGGGCGGCATGGGCACCCGAATCACCATCCCCGCCGTGTTGGGATTGAGCCCGAGGTCCGACTGCATGATGGCCTTTTCCACAGCCTGGACCATGGCTTTTTCCCAGGGCGTGACCGCAAGGGTGCGGGCATCCTCTGCTGTGACGTTCGCCACCTGCTTGATCGGTACGTCGGATCCGTAATAGGAAACCACCAGATGGTCGAGCAACGAGGGATGCGCACGCCCGGTTCGGATCTTGGCCAACTCGTTCCTCAGGGACTCCACGCTCTTGGCCATTCGCGCTGCGGCGTCTTTCTTTATGTCGTCGATCATCTCAGTCCCCGCTCTCAACAAGGGAGCCAATCTCGTCCCCGCCGACTAGGCGAAGCAGCGCGCCCGGTTCGTAGATATTCATTACCCGCATCGGGATATTGTTATCCCGGCACAGGACGATAGCCGTTGCATCCATGACGCCGAGGTCTTCCCGCAAGGCTTGATTGTAGGTCAAACGCTTGTACAGGACCGCCTCTGGCTCCAGGACCGGGTCCGCGGAATAAACACCGTCGACCTTGGTTGCCTTGATCAGCAGATCGGCACCGATCTCAACTGCCCGCAGGCTTGCCGCCGAATCCGTCGTGAAAAAGGGATTGCCGGTCCCGGCGGCGAAAATGACGACACGTGCTTTTTCCAGATGACGCACGGCGCGGCGACGAACATAATCCTCGCAGACTTGGTGGATCTTCAGGGCCGACATAACCCGCGTCGGCACGCCCACACGCTCCAAAAAGTCCTGCATGGCAAGCGCGTTCATGACGGTCGCCAGCATACCTATGTGATCGCCGGTAACACGCTCGACACCGGCCTGAGTCAGGCCGGCACCGCGAAAGATGTTACCGCCCCCGATCACCAGCGCCACCTGAATATCGGCGGCGACAAGGTCCCGAACCTCGCCAGCCAGACGAGCGAACATCCCCGGATCAATACCGAAGGCGCCATCTCCCACCAAGGCTTCGCCGCTGAGCTTGATCAAAATGCGGCGATAGCTGGGTGTTGACACCTGACTCTCGACCTCGATTTCAACCCAAAGGATCCCGACAACCGTTGCGACCTAAGTCAGTCGCCACGAACCTGCGCCATGACCTCGTCGGCAAAGTTCTCCTGCTTCTTCTCGATTCCCTCGCCGACCTCGATGCGAGCGAAACGCACGACCTTGGCGCCCGCCTGGGCGAGAAGCTTCTCTACTGTGACATCCGGATCCTTGACAAAGGCCTGCCCGAGAAGTGTCACCTCTTCCAGGTACTTGCGCACCCGCCCCTGGATAATCTTCTCGACAATCTGCTCCGGCTTCCCGCTCTCCAGGGCCTGGGCACGGAAGATCTCCTTCTCCTTCTCCAGGATCTCGGAGGGCACGTCGTCGGCGCTGACGCACATCGGGTTGGTGGCGGCGACGTGCATCGCCATGTCCTTGCCGAGCTCCGCGTTGCCTCCCTCCATCTCGACCAGGACACCGATGCGCACACCGTGGCGGTAGCTATATAGACGGCCTCTCACCTCGTCGAAACGCACCAAGCGACGCAGCTGGATATTCTCCCCGATCTTGGCGACCAGGGCCTCGCGGGCCTGCGCGATGCTGGTATCCCCGCCGTCCTCGAGGGGCTCGGCCCCCAGGGACTCGACATCGGCTGCGTCAACGGCCAAAGTCCGCCCTGCCACCTTCTCCGCAAATTCCGTGAAGCTTGCGTCCTTGGCAACGAAGTCGGTCTCGCAGTTGACCTCGACCATGACACCCGCCTTGGTATCCCCCGCGATAGCGATAACCACGACGCCGTCTGCGGCGGTCCTACCTGCCTTCTTCGCCGCCTTGGCTTGTCCGGATTTGCGCATCGACTCGATGGCGGCTTCGATGTCCCCATCGGTCTCGACGAGCGCCTTTTTGCACTCCATCATGCCGGCCCCAGTACGTTCTCTAAGCTCCTTGACCAAAGCCGCTCGAATGGCCATGACTGCTAACCCTCTTTGTAATATATGCTGACAGGCGACGCGTCGGACCCGGGTAGAACCCGCACCCTCGGAAACCCTAACCTACGCTCGCTCGTTGGGGCTTTCACTCCGCCGCCGGCTCGGCGACTTCGGGTTTGGCCGTTTTGTCTTCAACCTCGATGAACTCGCCATCGCGCCCAGCGGCCACCGCAGCGGCGGTGGAGCGTCCATCCAACACCGCGGAGGCCGCACCCTCGATGTAGAGGCGTACTGCACGGATGGCATCGTCGTTACCGGGAATGACGTAGTCCACGAAGCCCGGATCATTGTTCGTATCGACTACGCCGACCACCGGAATCCCGAGCTTGTTGGCCTCTGTTACGGCAATCTTCTCGTGGCCCACGTCGACGATGAAAAGAGCATCGGGTACCCCCTCCATGTTCTTGATCCCACCGAGACCCTGCTCCAGCTTCGCCTGCTCTCGACTCAAGCCCAGCGCCTCCTTCTTGCTGAAACGGTCGATACTTCCGTCCTCGAACATGGCATCCAGCTCTTTGAGTCGCTTGATGCGTTCGCGGATTGTCTTGAAGTTTGTCAGCATGCCGCCGAGCCAGCGATGGTTGACGAAGGGCATACCGCAGCGATTTGCCTGCTCGCGGATTGCATCCCGCGCCGCGCGCTTGGTTCCGACGAAAAGTACCTTACCGCCGTTGGCTGCCAGCGAACCGAGATAGTTCATAGCGTCTTGATACAGGGGCAGGCTTTTCTCGAGGTTGATGATGTGGATTTTATTGCGCTGGCCGAAGATGTAGGCACCCATTTTCGGGTTCCAGTAGCGGGTCTGATGCCCAAAGTGCACCCCCGCCTCGAGCATGTCGCGCATGGAAACTTCGCTCATTTACAGAGACCTCTATTGAGTTGGGTTTGGCCTCCACGCATCCCAGCAAGCGACCCGCTTCGCAGGCACCCGGCTCACTGTGTCGATGCGTGTGTGGTTTACGGTGAACCGATCCCAACCGACGCATTGGTCGATTCGGGAACGGCCCAAAAACAAAAGCGAAAAACTGGCGTTTTTCGCTCCCGATAGGTCGCCACCGTCGTTCTTTTCGCGGCAACGAGCGATCCGTTTGCCGAACCGCAACCCATTTTATAACATAGCCGGTCACGTCCGAGCAATTCTCCAGATTTTTTCAAATCCCTCCGAACCAACGTGGATGCAACCTCACGCAGTATGAGCGTACCCATCAAGACGGCCGAGGAGATCGCCAAAATGCGCGTTGCAGGCCGCCTCGCTGCCCAGGTCCTGGAGATGATCGACGAGCATGTGCGCCCGGGCGTCACTACCGGGGAGCTCGACCGCATTTGTCACGCATTTATCGTCAACGAACAAACGGCCATCCCGGCCCCCCTGAACTACAGAGGATTTCCCAAGTCAATCTGCACATCGGTCAATCACCAGGTGTGCCACGGGATTCCGGGTAATAAACGGCTGAAAAAGGGGGACATCGTCAACATCGATATCACCGTCATCAAGAATGGCTATCACGGCGACACGAGCAAGATGTTTTTCGTCGGCGAGCCCTCCATCCTCGCCCGGCGTCTGGCAAAGGTCACTCAGGAAGCCATGCGCATCGGCATTGCCCAGGTCAAGCCCGGAGCCAGACTGGGCGACATCGGCCACGCCATTCAGAGCTTCGTCGAGGAGAAGCAATACTCGGTCGTGCGGGAATATTGCGGCCACGGTATCGGGCGCGACTTCCATGAGGAGCCTCAGGTGTTGCACTACGGCAAGCCCGGTGAGGGAATGACCCTTATGCCGGGTATGTGCTTCACCGTGGAGCCCATGGTCAACGCCGGGAAGCGCTATATCAAGCTGCTGCCCGACGGCTGGACCGTGGTTACCAAGGACCGCAGCCTGTCCGCCCAGTGGGAGCACACAGTGCTGGTAACCCCCGACGGCCACGAGATTCTGACACTGCGCGGCGAAGAGCGCCGTGAACCGACTGCCGTATGAGCAGCAACCTGCAGCAAACCACTTTTTGGCCGCAGACGCGAGCGAGGTTGAAGCGGCTCCTCGATTCCCAGGACAATCCTGTCGCCGCCTTTCGCCAAGCCCTGCAGGCGGGTACAGAGCACCTTTTTGCGCTCTACGACCAAGGCGTCATCGTCGACGAGCTGGTGCTGGCACGCAGCCGTTTGGTGGACATGCTGCTGTGCGAAGCGTGGCAGCGCTACATGCTGTCCGGTAGCGGCGCGGCACTGGTAGCGGTCGGCGGCTACGGGCGCCAGGAGCTACATCCGGGCTCCGACGTAGACGTTATGATCCTGCTGGAGGCGTCGGAGACGGTCAACCTGAGTCCGGCCGGCGGCGATCTCATAACCTTCCTCTTCGACATCGGACTTAATCCGGGTTACAGCGTCCGAACCGTCGAAGATTGCGTACAGGTGGCCAGCACCGACGCCACCGTAATAACCAACCTCATCGAGTCACGCCTGCTCGCAGGCTCTTCGGCATTGTTCGACCGCATGCGAACCGCCACGGCCCCTGACCGGATCTGGCCGAGCGATGCCTTTTTCGAGGCCAAGACAAAAGAGCAGCAGGCGCGCTGGCACAAGTTCGGCGATACGGCCTACAACCTGGAACCCAACATCAAGGAGAATCCCGGGGGCCTGCGCGACATACAGATGATCGGCTGGGTAGCCAAACGCCATTTCGACGCCGAGACTCTACACGACTTGGTCACCCACAATTTCCTGACTGAAGGCGAGCACCTCGCTCTGGTGGAAGGTCAATCCCTGCTCTGGCGCATCCGGTTCGTGCTGCACCGCCTCACCGGTCGAAGTGAGGACAGGCTCCTGTTCGACTACCAGCGCGCCCTGGCCACGGAGTTCGGATTCACGGGCGCGAGCGGAAATCTAGCGGTAGAGCAGTTCATGCAGCGGTACTACCGCACGGTGATGGAGCTCAATCGCCTCAATGAAATGCTGCTGCAGCTGTTCCAGGAGGCCATACTGCTCCACGACCGACTGGGACCTCCGATAAATATCAACGAGCGCTTCCAGCACCGAAGCGGGTTTCTCGAGGTAACGGAGGACGAGGTTTTTGTTCGCGACCCCGTCGCCCTCATCGAGGTCTTCTACATCCTGCGGACCCACCCGGAGATAGAGGCCATACGGGCGAGCACGATCCGTCTCATCCGCGAGCACCGCCACCTCATCGACGATAGAGTGCGGGGTGACGAACGCGCCCGCAGCTTGTTCATCGAGATTCTGCGCTTTCCGGGTGCCACCCATGCGATGGAGCGCATGAATCATTATGGTGTGCTTGCCGCTTACATCCCGGCGTTCGCCAACGTCGTTGGCCGCATGCAGTACGATCTTTTTCACGTTTACACCGTCGACGAGCACAGCCTGCGGGTCATGCGCAACCTGAGGTGCTTCTTGATTCCGGAACATGGGCAGGAATTCCCCCTGTGCAGTGCTATCGCGCGCACCATCCCCAAGGTCGAGCTGCTTTGCCTCTCAGGCCTCTTTCATGACATCGCCAAGGGCCGCGGTGGAGATCACTCCCACATCGGAGCCCGCGATGCCTGGGAGTTCTGCCGACTTCACGACCTATCCGACTACGACAGCCGCCTCGTCGCCTGGCTGGTGGAGAAGCACCTGATCATGTCCATGACAGCGCAGCACAAGGACACGGGCGACCCGGACGTAATCCAGACGTTTGCCGCTGAAGTCGGAGATCCGATCCGTCTGGACTATCTCTATCTGCTCACAGTCGCCGACGTACGGGGAACCAATCCCGCACGCTGGAACTCTTGGAAGGAATCGCTGCTACGCGATCTTTATCATGGCACGCGGCGCGCCCTGGTACGCGGGCTGGACAACCCCCAGGCCCAGGACGACCTGATCCAGCAGAAGCAGACCGAGGCACTGCGACTTCTATCAAAGTACGGCGCAAGCGGTGAGGACTGCAAGACGCTATGGCTCAAGTTCAGCCTCGACTACTTCCTGCACAACTCCCCGGACGAGATCGTGTGGCAGACCCGGATGATATTGCAGGCCTCCGCGGAGACCTTGCCGCTGGTTGCCATCCGGCCGCTGACTCACAGGGGGGGCACCGAGATATTCATCTACACCTGGGATCGGGAGCACCTGTTTGCGCGCACCACCGCTTTGCTGGACCGCTGGGGGCTGAGCATTATGGATGCGCGTATCATGACAACCGACGATGAGATGGCGCTGAACTCCTATTACGTGCTGGAAATGGAGGAATCGTCCCCGATCCTGGACGATGCTCAGGTGAAACAGATTCAGAAGGCGCTCGTGCAAGCCTTGTCCGATCAGGAGGCACCGGACCTCCAGGTAGCGCGCCCCGTTCCTCGACAGCTGCGCCATTTTCCAACCGAAACCAAGGTGCACTTCTCCGCCGACGAGCGCAATCACCGCACGGTCATGCGTCTGGTCACCCTCGACCGACCCGGCCTGCTCGCGCAGGTCGGGGCCGTCTTCGACGCATGCGGCATCCGCTTGCAGAACGCCAAGATTGCCACGGTAGGCGCCCAGGCAGACGATATTTTCTTCATTACCGCCGCCGACGGGACACCCATTACCGAGCAAGACGCGCTAAACCACCTGCGCCAGGAGATCCACGGCCATTTGGAGGACAGGCCTGATCACTGACATCCGCAAGACACGGAAATTCTTGCAATCGGGTCAAGTTCAGATCAAATGTTCTCAGCATCCTTGGCGGCAAGGGGGCTGCCCAGCGCGTTGACCAGGTCCGTTCCAAAGCAGCATCTGTTCGGGTTCAGGGACTCGCCTCGCTCGCAACTCCGATTCCTCTGAGCCTAAAGGAGGCGCACTGGACTTGACCCCCTGCCTTTCCCAGCGACGCGAAACACTCGCCTCACAACTCGAGAGATTGACGAAGACTTGATCTACCGCACTGCAACGCGACATCTAATTCGGCATATACTTAAATTTTTAAATTCTTCTCCTTCGCACCCTGTCGCATTTGAACCCACCATGCGGTGAGAGGGATTGAATGCCCCGACGATCAATAACTACAGCTACTGCCCTGTACGCCGGACTGCTCGCCGTTTGTCCCATTGCTGCGCCGGATTCCCCCACCGTGGCGCAGGAGTTCCCGCTCGCCCTTCCGACCGGCGGCAATGCCCCCCCGACCGAACCGGTAAGTCAGTGGCTCGACGAGGTCCGTGCTCAACGTCAGATCCGGGAGAAACGTCGGCACGCCGCAAAGGAGGCTATGGACGCTCGCCGGCGCTGGATCGACCCCTGGGGCGCTGCACAGCAGGAAGCGCGGAAACAGGAGACCCAACGTCGCCGCGACGCATTTTTTGATCATATCGAGCGCGACCGTGAAACCTTCCGCAACCAGACCCCATGGGGATTCCAGCAAGGCCCATGGATCAACGAAAGCCCCTCTCCATCCTCGGCTTCGCCGCAGACACCGGCGAAAGATCCTTTCGCCGGTTCGGGGCCGGCGAACCCTCAAGTGTCGACCTACCCGCTGCCGGGCTGGGACAATCGTTGGTATTATCGGGGGTTCTAGGTCTCCATCATCTCTAGCGCATTGCCATCCGGATCCCTACAGAAAATCGCGCGACGCCCGGAACGACTGCGGGTGAATGCAACGCCCGCTTGCTCCAGACGCTCCTCCAAGGAATCCAGGTCCCTTACCGTCAAGGCCAGGTGACGATCCCGCCCGCCGTGCTGCGGACGTCCCTGGACCGGGTCCGGATTGGGCAGCTCCAACAAATGTATTTGCTGGTCGCCGACCCACAACCAGGCTCCGGGATAGCCGAGATTCGGTCGTTGCCCGTCGGTGGTCAGCCCCAACAGATCACAATAGAAGCTCAGTGACCGATCCGTATCCGAAACGATCAGGCTGACGTGATGAATCCGAACGATTTCGAACATCCGACCTCACCTCTGACATGCTGGGCCCAATGGGAGAGCATTTGATCCGCCACGAATCCAGGGACTTTCGCTTGAAAAGATCCGGTTCCGAGCAGGGCTTTCGTATGAGTCACCTCGGAATCGAGATCTGCGCTAAATCCACGGCATTTTCCATGCCTACCCGGCTTGGGCCTCGCAATCCGAGGATTATCCGTATTGAATTTTCCAGACGGCGCCGGCGCAGTGCTATAGTATCTTGCTTGTTGCCACAGCGGGCACCTCTTCGTACTGCATGAATCCGGACCTGGATCGCCTCCAGCCCTATCCGTTCGAGAAGCTCGCCTCCTTGATCGCAGGCGTCGAGCCGGCACCCGCATTGGAGCGGATCGCCTTGTCCATCGGCGAGCCCAAGCATCCCACGCCCTCTGTTATCACAGACGCGGCGATCGCACATCTCCACGGCCTAGCCGTCTATCCCAGCACCCGCGGACTCCCCGAGCTGCGAGCAGCGATCTCCCGCTGGCTGAGACGCCGCTTTCATTTGCCGGACGGGGACATCGATCCAGAGCGCCAGGTGTTACCGGTAAACGGCACGCGCGAGGCGCTGTTCGCTTTTGCCCAGGCCGTCGTCGACCCGGTCTCCGAAGCCCTCGTGACGATGCCGAATCCCTTTTACCAAATCTACGAGGGGGCAACCCTGCTCGCAGGAGCGCAACCGTACTATCTGTCGTGCCTCGAGGAAAACCGCTACATCCCGGACTTTGACTCGGTCGACGCGGACACCTGGCAACGCTGCCAGCTTCTATACCTCTGCTCGCCCGGGAATCCCACCGGAGCGGTTATCGATCTGGCCACCCTGCAGCGGCTGATCGAAATGGCCGAGGAGTACGACTTTGTCATCGCCGCCGACGAGTGCTATTCGGAGATCTACTTCGACGAGGCGGCGCCGCCGGTGGGACTGCTGCAGGCGGCTGCGGCCATGAACCACCGAGATTACCGCCGCTGCGTCGTGTTTCACAGCCTGTCGAAACGGTCCAACGCGCCGGGTATGCGCTCGGGATTCGTCGCCGGGGACGCGCAGATCATCGACCGCTTCCTCCGCTACCGTACCTACCACGGATGCGCCATGCCACTTCACCACCAGCACGCCAGCATCGCCGCCTGGGACGACGAGGAGCACGTGATCGCCAATCGCCGATCCTATCGGGAGAAATTCACCGCGGTCCTGCAGATTCTCGACGGCCACTTGCCCGTCACGTGCCCCGACGCCGGTTTTTACCTCTGGCCGTCGACGCCGATCGAAGACACGGAATTCGCCAGAGGGCTGCTCGCCGGCGAAAACCTGGTTGTCCTACCGGGTCGCTACCTCTCACGCGAGATCCAGGGCGTTGACCCGGGCGCGAGGCGCTTGCGTCTTGCCCTGGTTGCGCCCTTGGAGGAATGTGTCGAAGCGGCGCGCCGCATCAGGCGCTACCTCGAATCCCTGTAGATGTTTGTAGCATATAGGGCATGCTCGGCTAAACGCTTTCAGCCAAACAGCTCGCCGAGCTGCGGGCGGCGCATCGCAGCGCACATCAGAAGTGCGAGGCCGACCGAATCAAGGCGGTGGTGACGGACAACTTCGCTATTATCGATTAATGAGGAAGCGGAAAAACTTGCATTAGCCCGGCATAGTCTTTGTGTATTCACTTGAAGCCTGATCAGGAATAAATCGTGAGGCGATCGATCAAAGCAGCTCTTCTTTCCGGCTTGGTGTTTCCCGGGGCCGGGCACTTGTATTTGAGGCAATATGTCCGTGGTGTTCTTTTTGCTGCTGCGGCAGGTGCTTTGTTCTATTTCGTTGTTTCCGTGGCGATGAACACGGCGTTCGATGTTGCAGAAAAGATTCAAAGCGGTCGTGTACCGCTCAATGTCGAATCCATCTCGACGCTGGTGTCACAACGGTCGGGAGGCAGCGAAGGATCGACGAATATCGCCACGCTGGCCTTTATTGCGTTGTGGCTGCTGGGCATAGCCGATTCGTATCGTCAAGGCCGAGCCCAGGATAACGAGAATAGAGATCAGAGCCCTTTCTGAGACCATTTTCGCGCATATTGAATAAACCCGCCTAGCATATTGATAAGGGAACGTATTCCATAACGTATTCGATGATGGTTTTGCCGGCGACGCGGATTTTTCAGAATATCTGTCGATACTGACAACAAAAATCGTGACAAAGGGGGCCGAAGACCCGTCTACTCACCTAACCTTGCGCACGGGTCCGCACACGGATTCTCACGCAGAGCGTATTCACTGACTCACATCAGACCAACGCAGTAGCGGCTTGTTGGGGCGAACGACCTGTTCCATTTCTCCATGTTATCGCAATGCGTAAGCTCAAAGACAAGCCGTCGACGGAGGCCGTCCAGTCGCGACCTATAGCCTATAATTGAAGTAGAAGCTTGAATAGCACCGTAAGGTCGAGGAGGTGAAGAGATGGGGATCCCGGTGCCTAATCTCGTGGCGAGGGTGACTAAGCAGAAGAGTGCGCAAAGTGATCGCTTTCAGTGCTCGGACGTTTACCAACTCTGGGATAACGGAAATGTTACGGTTGATCATTGCGTTGAAGATGAAGAGTGGGGCGGCATCGAAGAGTCGCGAGAAAACGCCGATTGCGAGGGATTACCCCAGGATTTTTTCAAAGAAGGATTCAGTCGAGTAATCGACCACTGGGGGTCGGTGCAAGAAGACCCGCTTACGCTTTAGCGCAGAGGTCACGCCTTTTGCTAACGGGCCTCGTCGAGGCTGTACAGATCGAGTCGTAATCCTGTCCCGGAGAAGGCGTCCCTCCCCGGAATCAGTCCCCGCCCGATTCGCCCTTCTTTCGCCTCCGCAAGGCGAGCTCGTAGAGACGGTTTCTCTTACCGCCTGTTATGCGGGCAGCCAACGTTGCGGCTTGTTTGAGGGTAAGGGCTTCAATCAAGATTGCCAAAACCCGCTCTTCTTCCGCTTCCCGGGCGACCAGATCCGAGCGCCGGCTTCCTTCCACTAGAATGACGAGCTCTCCGAGCTGCTGCTCCGGATCATGGCGCAGGCGCTCGACCAGCGAGTCCAGAGTCCCATCGAGGAAGGTCTCGAAGCGCTTGGTGAGCTCCCTTGCCAAAACAGCATGCCTCGAGGCGCCGAATATCGAGACCATGTCCGCCACCGTCGACACGGCTCTGTTGCCCGATTCGTAGAATATAAGGGTCGCCGACTCCATACTGACCTGGGTCAGCCAATCACGGCGCTTGGCAGAGGTGCGCGGCGGAAAGCCGAGGAACAGGAAGCGATCACAGGGCAGACCGGAAGCGGACAACGCACAGATCGCCGCATTGGCACCAGGTACGGGCACTACGCGGAAGCCTCGCTGCCGCGCGGCGCCCACCAACAGAAATCCCGGATCGCTGATCAACGGAGTACCCGCGTCCGAGACCAGGGCGATGTTCTCACCACGTGCGAGGGACGCAAGCACGCGCTCTGCCATTTGCGCTTCATTATGATCGTGGTAGGACCGGAGCTTCGACGTGATACCGAGGTGCGTCAGCAAACGGCGGGTGTGACGCGTGTCCTCGGCGGCGATCAAGTCCACCTGCGCGAGCACGCGGCGGGCTCGATCGGTAATATCCTCGAGATTGCCGATGGGTGTTGCCACCACGTATAGTACTCCAGACTCGTACGACACCCGATCTCCTCCACAATTTAGATCAGCACCGCGAACAAAGATGTTCCAGATAATAGTCCCGACAGTCACCCGCAAAGCCATCCCGCATCTGCTCGCCGTGCTCGCCGTCGCAGTGGCCGGTTGCGCCGGCATGCAGATGGGCAACGACTCCGAGCTGAGCCGCGCCGTTACCGGTGGCTACCGGAGTGGCGAAATCGTTGCCGTGCTCTTACCCGAGTCCGGTCGTTACGCCGGGGCCGCACAAGTCGTACGCGACGGCATTGTCGCCGCCTACGAGGCGGACCCGCAACACATGAGACCTACGCTACGCTACTATGACAGCACTGCCGGCTCTGTTGTCGCGTCAGTACAAAAAGCCGCCGCGGACGGTGCAGGCCTGGTGATAGGTCCGCTGCAGAAGCCAGCCGTGGACGAGCTCGCCGGGGCGCCCGCGTTGCCGATCCCGGTCCTGGCCCTGAACGAGACATCCGACAGCCGCAACCCACCGAAAAACCTATTTCAGTTCGCCCTCTCTCCGGAAGACGAAGCGACGCAGGTAGCCGACAAGGCCTGGGACAAGGGACACCGGACGGCCCTGATGCTGTACCCGGAGGGAAACTGGGGGAATCGAATCTCCCGGGCGTTTCGGCAGCAATGGAAGGCACTCGGTGGAGCCATGGCCGCGAGCCAGGCCTTCGATTCGTCCGCCGTGGATTTCTCCGGTCCTGTCACGCAACTATCCAAACATGCCGCAGGTGCGGATTTCGTGTTTCTTGTCGCCACCTCGAAGCTGGCACGCCAGATCTCGCCCCAGATCCGACACAAGATCGGCGCCGAGGTGCCGATCTACTCGACCTCCCATATTTATAGCGGCCGTTTCGACCCGAAGGGCGACCGGAACCTGGTGGGGCTGAATTTCGTCGAGATCCCCTGGCTGGTCGAGGCGGCACGGGGCGACGCCGTATCATCGAAGGGACTCTACAAGAAGCTACCCCGACTCTATGCGATGGGTGTCGACGCCTATCGCCTGGGATCACGGCTGAATTGGATGAGCCAGAGTCCCAGGCCGCGCGTTCAGGGCAAGACAGGTCTTCTGGTCATGGACTCCCAACGGCGGATCCATCGCGAGCTCGCCTTGGCCCGAATCGACGCCACGGGCCCAGTAAAAACGGCGGCAATCGACGCGTTGGAGCTTGGAACCCTCGTGTGGACAGAGCGGCAGGTCCGGATTGGTCCGCGCATCGCCGCCGTCGGTTCTCCAGCCCTTGGCGTCTCCCATCCGTAGCCGCAGATCGATTGCAGGCGAGGAAAAGGAGCGCCTCGCCTGCGCGTACCTCGAGAAGAACGGCCTGCGCCTGTTGAAGCGCAATTACCGATGCCGGCGCGGTGAGATCGATCTTGTGATGCGCGAGGCCAGCACCCTGGTATTCGTCGAGGTCCGATTCCGGGCGTCCACGCGTTTCGGCACCCCAGCGGAAACCGTCGACATCCACAAGCAACGCCGACTTGCGGCAACTGCGGCGCATTATCTGCAGCACCATCCGTCTAATCTGCCATGCCGTTTCGACGTTATCGCGTTCAGCGGTGAGGACCACATCGACTGGATCAGGAGTGCATTCAATGTGGAATGAGCTAAGAAACCGATTCCTCCCGATTTTCGGAACACTTGAAAAAGGGGCTCTGAGGGCGGCATTGGTCCTCGCGGTTACGGTTTCGTTGCTGCAAGGATGCGGCGCCCTGGTGGTCGGCGGCGTCGCGGCCGGTGCCTCAGTAGCCCATGAGCGGCGCGATTCACTCACCGTACTGGAGGACGAGCACACGGAGCACTCGGCCGCGCAGCTGTTAATCGACAATCCCGACATCAACCAGCATAGCCGTATCGCCATCACCAGCTACAATCATCTGGTACTCCTCACCGGACAGGCCGAGACCCAGGCGATCAGCGACCGGTTTGCCGACAAGGTCGCCCGTTTGCCGAGGGTAAGGAAGGTGATCAACGAGGTCACGATCGGACCCTTGGCAAGCTTTGCGCGTGAGAGCGAGGACGCCCTGATCACGTCCAGGGTCAAAATCGCTCTGACGGAAATCGACATTCCCGGATTCGATACCACACGAGTCAAGGTAGTTACCGAGGAAGGCACCGTGTACCTCATGGGTCTGGTGTACTCCCGGGAGGGGGACGAGGCAGCGGAAAAGGCCCGTTACGTGCCCGGCGTGACCAAGGTAATCAAAGTCTTTGAGTACATCGAGCCCTAGCCCGCCCCCGGAGCTACCAATCCAGGCCCTGCACGAGCTCAATGCACTGTTGGGAGCCGAGGGCCTTCTCACAGATCCGGCGGACTGCTGGCCCTACGGCTACGACAACAGCCGCCAGCAAGCACTGCCCCAAGCAGTCGTCTTGGTCACCGAGTCGGCGCAGGTATCCGCGGTAGTGAGCCTCTGCAACCGCCTGTGCATCCCTTTGACGGCAAGGGGTCGGGGTACGGGAACCACCGGGGCAACGGTTCCGGACCGTGGCGGCATCGTCCTCTCCTTCGAGCGCATGAGGCGCATCCTGCGCATCGACGCGGCGAATCGCCTGGCGGTGGTGGAGCCCGGCGTGACCAACGAGGCGCTCCAACAGGCCGTCGGAGAGTCGGGCTTCTTCTGGCCCCCGGATCCCACCAGCGCCCCGGTCTGCACGATCGGCGGCAATCTGGCCTGCAACGCCGCTGGCCCACGGGCAGTCAAGTACGGAACCCCGCGCGAGAATACCCTAGGCCTGACAGCGGTCACAGGCGCGGGTGAAAGTATCCGAACCGGCGTGTTCACCACAAAGGGGGTAGTCGGCTACGACCTAACCCGCCTGATCATAGGCTCCGAGGGGACACTGGCCCTAATCACACAGGCCACCTTGAAGCTGACCCCCCTACCCGAGGCAAAGCGCACACTGCGGGCGACCTACCGCGACATAAAGGCCGCGGCAACCGCGGTCTCGGCCATCATGGCCCAGCCCGTTACACCTTGCGCATTGGAGCTCATGGACAGGGCCGCTCTCGATGCGGTCCGCAGCTACTCGGACCAGGACCTGCCGGCGGACACGGGAGCCTTGCTGATGATCGAGGTAGACGGCCCTGCCCACTGCATCGACGAAGCCGCGCAGACCCTGGCCCAAGTCGCACGGGTCGAGGATTGTCAGGAAATCAACGAGGCGCAGGACGCCGCCGCGCGTGCGGCCATCTGGAAAACACGCCAGGCGCTGGCACCCGCCCTACGCCGGATGGCACCCAAGAGGATCAACGAGGATGTGGTCGTCCCCGTCTCCCGGATGCTGGAGCTCATCGATGGCTTGGAGCGCCTATCGCGGGAGACGGGCATTCGCATCGTCAATTTCGGCCACGCGGGTAACGGCAACATCCACGTCAACTTGCTGGTGGATCCAGACGACACGAAGGAAATGGCTCGGGCGGACAAGTGCCTGGACGCCCTCTTCGACATGGTGATCGAGCTCGATGGAAGCATCTCCGGCGAGCATGGCATCGGCATCGCGAAGCGAGACTTCGTCGAGCGGGAGATCGACCCGGTTACCCTGCGTCTGATGCAGGACATCAAGCGTCAGTTCGATCCCAACGGAGTCCTGAATCCCGGCAAGTCTCTACCTGCGCCCTGACGGGCGATCCGCCGTCAATGCCATTACGCAAGCGACAGATCGGAGCCCTCCTTCCCATCCTGATTCTGCTGCTGACCGGATGCGCGAGCGGCGGTTTCCGCGCACCCGTCGTCAACACTTCCATTACACCCTCGGCCGTGTCCTCGACCGATAGTCATTTGGGCGAGATAGTCCATTGGGGCGGCACCCTGGTCGCGATACATCATCGCAGGGACAGCACGGAGCTCGGGGTAGTCGCCTATCCACTGGACAGCTGCGGTCGCCCGAGCCCGGGCTCCCCGCGAACGGGACGATTCATCATCGTCCACCCGGGTTTCTTAGAGACCGCGGACTTCCAAGCGGGCCAACGAGTCACTGCGACCGGCCGCATCACCGGAATCCGCGAAGGAACTATCGTGGAAGAGGACGACAGCCTCCCATTGATCGAAAGCTACAATGTTCAGCTCTGGCCGGACCAGCAAATCGGGGGCGATTACACGCGCCCGTGGCTAAATATCGGGATCGGCGGCGGAAGCGGCGGTGTTTACGGCAGTGTCGGCGTAATTTTCTAAGACGAGTCTTCAAGGAAAAACATGAAGGTCCACGGCATCGATTTCGCGAGCCAGCCACGGCGAAACAAGCCGATCACCTGCGTGGAAGTCGTGCTCGAGGGCGTCAGGAAATCGACGTGAGCATTAACGTAGGAAGAACGTAGTCGCTCGAACGAGCTCAATCGCGATTCGATTTGCGCCCAATTGCCGCCGGTTAGCTACCAGGCAGCACCAATCCCCCAAGGCCGACATCTTCCAGAGCTTCCAGAAGCAGGCGACGGACACAAGCCGTATCCTCGCACTGAAGGGCGACGCTAAGGAGCTCTCTGGCCCGCATGCGGCTCATGCTGCGAATGACCCACTTGACGCGCAACAGACTGCCGGCGCCCATGCTCAGGCTGTGCACTCCCATGCCGAGCAGCAGCACCACCGCCATGGGGTCGCCGGCCATCTCGCCGCAGATACTGACCTCGCGCCCGTAGGTCCTAGCCCCCTTCATTATCTCCGTCAGGGCCCGCAGCACCGCCGGATGCAGATCGTCGTAGAGCTTGGCGACGTGAGCATTGTTGCGGTCGACCGCCAGGATATACTGGGTGAGGTCGTTGGTACCCACCGACAGGAAGTCGACACGGCGTGCCAGGGCCTCGATCTGGTAGACAGCGGCTGGAACCTCCACCATGATGCCAACCGGTGGCATCCGCACCTCTTGTCCGTCCTCCCGCAGCTCGTCGTGGGCGCGCCTTATCAACAACTTGGCCTCGTCCACCTCGTCGACCGTGCTGATCATGGGCAACAGGATCTGGAGATTGTCCAGTCCGATTGCCGCCCGCAGCATGGCCCGGACCTGGGTAAGAAAGATCTCCGGTTGATCCAACGTAATGCGAATCCCCCGCCAGCCCAGGAAGGGATTGGATTCGCTCATGGGGAAGTACGGCAGCGGCTTGTCGCCACCCACATCCAGGGTGCGGATGGTCACAGGCCTCGGGGCAAATATCTCCAGGACGTGGCGGTAATTGGTTAATTGGACAGCTTCCCCCGGGAAGCGGTCGCGCACGATGAACGGCAGCTCGGTCCGATAAAGGCCGACGCCCGCCGACTCCTCGATGCCCAACGGGCGCGACTCGGACACCAGGCCGGTGTTGAGAAACAGCGGCAAGTGATAGCCGTCCGGTGTCTCGGAGGGGAGTTGGCGCAGGCCTTCGAGCTCGTCGGAAAGAGCCCGGTCGCTGTTTCGTAATCGCTGGTACTCGGCGCGCACAGCGGGTCCAGGGGACAGGTAAATACGGCCGCGATAGCCGTCGACGACGGCCTCGACTCCATCCAGACGGCCCACCGGTAAATCCGCCACGCCCATGGCCGCCGGGACACCCATGCCCCGGGCCAGGATGGCGACGTGGGACGAGCTCGATCCCCGAGAGGCAACGACTCCGGCGAGCGAGCCCTTGGGTACGGCCGCAATCTGCATGGCGCTGACCTCCTCGCCCATGAGGACGGTGTCGGGCGGGTACTCGACGGGGCGCACCTCCAAATTCTGCAGATGCATCAGGATGCGCCGGCCCAGATCCCGTACGTCAGCGGCACGCTCGCGCAGGTAGGTATCCTCCATGGCATCGAACACGCGGGCGTGCTCCTCGATGGTCTCGCGCAACGCACCGGGCGCCCAGTTGCCCTGGCGGATGCGCTCGACCGTGCCATCGATCAGAGTGTCGCTCTCGAGCATCAGCAGCCAGGCGTCGAATAAAGCCCGGTCCTCCGCCGGCAGGTCCTTTGCGGTCCGCTTGGCGAATTGTTCGAGCTCTTCTACCACATCCTGGACGGCGTCGCGGAAGGATTCCTCCTGCTCCTGTGGGTCCGAGGCCGGCCGGTCGGGCACAGCCTCGAGATCCGCCGGCGGATACACCACCAGAATGCGGCCGATAGCGATTCCGGGCGAGGCCGCCAGGCCCTGAAGAAAGTGATTCGGTAAGCTATTGGTATGCTGCAGGCGAGCCAGCTCACCGCTGGCTCGCGCGTGGGTAATGGCCCCGGCTAGCTGGGAAGCCAGGGTCATCATCAGGGTCACCTCGTCGTCCTCGAAGGTGCGGGACTCACATTGGCGCAGAACAAGCACGCCCAGGACCTTGCGATTTTGGACGATGGGTACTCCGAGAAAACCGCGGAAGCGATCTTCTCCTGTCTCGTGGATGAAGAGATACCGCGGATGGCTGGAGGCGTCGGCCAGATTGACTGGCTCCCTGCGCTCGCTGACCCAACCGATGAGGCCCCTGTTCAGTGGTAACCGCACCTTGCCGACGGCCTCGGACCTTAGTCCCTCCGTGGCCTGGAGCACATGCTCGCGGGAGTCGAAATCGGTGAGATATACGGAGCAGACATCGGCACCCAGGGTATCTCTGACGCGCCCCACGATAACCGCGAGGGCCCGTTCGAGGTCAGGCGCCTCGTTGACTGCATGAACGATACGGCGAAGGGTCTCGAACATAGAAAACAACGGTCGGTACCTGCCTTCGGCACCTGTTGAATGACGGGTGCGCCGAAGCAAAATCTATCGGCCGGCGGCACCGACGGTGCCGTCCCCGCAAATCTCAACCGCGCTTGTGCTGCAGCACCGTGCGGTGTGCCGGATGCGGTACTTGCCGCACCGGCGGGCCTTCCGGATAGAGCAAGGGTGCCAGCTCTTCAAGGGCCTGCTGGTAGACTCGGCGCTTGAAATAAACGACCTCGCGGAGCGGGTGCCAATACCTCACCCAGCGCCATGCGTCGAATTCGGGCTTGTCGCACATGTCGAGGCAAAAGGACTCCTCACCGCAGTCTATCCTGAGCATGAACCAGACCTGTTTCTGACCTATGCAGATCGGACCACAGTGGCGACGGATGAAACGCTTGGGGAGGCGATAGCGGAGCCAACGCTTGGTACTCCCGAGCAGAGTCACATGGTGGGGGTGAAGGCCTACCTCCTCCTGGAGCTCGCGGAACATCGCTTGCTTTGGTGTTTCATCCGACTTGATACCGCCCTGCGGAAACTGCCAAGCGTTCTGCCCAACCCGCCGCCCCCAGAACAGGTGGCGCTCGGTATTGGTCAGAATGATTCCGACGTTGGGCCTGAAACCGTCCGGGTCGATCAAGGCGACTTCCCGTACTATGCACTTCTTCCTCATTCTCCACATCCGCGGCGCCACGGGCAACCCGGCGGGTGGACATGGTTTCTCGGAAAATCACTTTATCTTTCAGGAGCACGCCTTGGCACTGGCCATTTTCGACCTCGACAACACCCTTCTCGCCGGCGATTCCGACTATCTGTGGGGGACCTTTCTTACCGAGCACGGCATCGTGGACGGTAAGGAGTTCGAGCGCGAGAACGAGCGCTTCTACCGCGAGTACAAGGAGGGTTGCCTGGACATCTATGAGTTCTTGCGCTTTTCCCTCCGTCCCTTGCGGGACAACCCGGCCGACGATCTCGAGCGCTGGCGCCGGGAGTTTCTGCGCGAGAAAATCGAGCCCATTATCCTGCCGGCTGGGCGCGAGCTGGTGCAACGCCACCGGGAACTGGGGGATGAGCTTCTCATCATCACGGCAACCAATGAATTCGTCACCGCGCCCATCGCCGAACGCCTCGGGATACACAACCTGATCGCTACCGTCCCGGAGCGGACGAACGGTCGCTACACCGGAGAGGTGACCGGTACGCCATCGTTTCGGGAGGGAAAGGTGACGCGGCTACTGCGTTGGTTGGATGAAGCGGGGGGCGAGCTCGAGGGCAGCACCTTCTACACCGACTCCCACAACGACATCGCCCTCTTGGAACGCGTCGACTACCCGGTGGCAGTGGATCCGGACGAGCCGCTACGGTGTCACGCCCGTGAACGGGATTGGCCTGTGATATCCTTGCGTGGAAGCGACACATCGGAAGCTTCAACCTAAAAACCCGGCACCAGAACCCGGTTTCAAGCAACTTCGAAACAAAAAAGCGCTCCGTAGAGCGCGGTTTCTTTCTGCACGTCCGTGTGCGTAGATCCTTACGAGAGCAGAGAAGTCCTTACTTGGATTCGGCGGGGGCCGGAGCCGCCGGGGCCGCCGGAGCCGCATACGGGTAGGCATACGGATATCCACCACCATAGTAGGGGACGCCGTATCCACCCCAGGGGCCGCCCCAACCGTAGGGACCGTAACCGTAATAATCGCGATAGCGGTTGTACCCGCGACCCCAACCACGTCCGCCACCGGACATGTTCATGTTGAAGTCACCGTATCCGTCGCCGAACATGTCGTTCCACCAGTCGTTTCCACCGTTGCCCCAACCTGGGCCACCCCAACCTGGGCCACCCCAAAAAGCGGAAGCGGTAGCAGAGGCGCCGAGAAGCGCGGCAACAGCGGCGGCAGTAGCGAGCTTTTTCATTTAATTTCTCCTGAGTCTGATTGGATCTGATGCAGCAAGCGAAGGCGTTTATGCGCCATCGGGTGCACATTATATTAGTATTTCATTATTTTACTATTCTCTTTTTTCTATCGAGTACAGCTTGGGGATAGATAAAGCGTAACATTCGACAGAAATCGCCTTAATCCCCAGCCATATCGCGCAGGCGAAGCGCGACCTGGAGCAGGTCTTTCCAAGACTTGGACTTCTGGTCCGGTGACCGCAACAGATAGGCGGGATGATATGTGACGGTAAGCGGGGTCCCTTCGGGGCCGAGCTCGAACCAGCGCCCGCGCAACCGGCCGATCGGGGCATCGGTCTTGAGCAGATTCTGGGCCGAGATCCGTCCCACCGACAGCAGCACCCTGGGTCGCAGGAGGGCGATTTGCCGCATCAGGTAAGGCTCGCAACACAAAGCCTCTTCGGGACGCGGGTCCCGGTTTCCGGGCGGGCGGCACTTGAGGATGTTGGCGATATAGACCTGGTCGCGCCCGAGCCCGATGGCCTCGAGCATCAGGTTGAGCAACTGCCCGGCCCGGCCTACGAATGGTTCGCCCTGGCGATCCTCATCGGCACCCGGCGCCTCACCGATGATCATCAGATCGGCCTGGCGGTTACCGACGCCGAACACCGTCTGCGTCCGGGTCGCGCATAGCTCGCAGGCGTGACAGGAGGACACGGCTTCGCGCAGGCGCTCCCAATCCATCTCGGCGAGGTTATTGGAAGGAACTGAATCCGGTTCCGCCCGGGGCGGTGGCTCGAGCCGTGCAGCGGAGGGCACCTCAGCTGCGGGCGGAGTGCTCCAACCCGGGGATTCCTCCGCTGGAGGCGCGTCCTCCCGCCGCTCGACGACGCATTCCTCTTCCCTTGGCCGCCACACCTGCACACCCATAGCGCGCAGGTAGTGACGGCTGCGCTCCCGATCCATCGCTAGACGTCGCCGGTTTGTGGATGCGCCCGCTCGCGCGGCTGCAGGATCTTGTTGCAGGCATTGATGTAGGCCTTCGCGGAGGCGATGACGATGTCCGTGTCGGCACCCTGACCGTTGACAATGCGACCCCCTTTCTCCAACCGAACCGTGACCTCGCCTTGAGCGTCTGTGCCGCTGGTGATGGCGTTGACCGAATAGAGCTTGAGCACGGCCCCGCTGTCGACAATGGTCTCGATGGCCTTGAAGGTGGCATCGACCGGACCGCCTCCGATGGAGATCCCGGGCTTCTCCTCTCCGTCCAGAGCGAGTGTCAGGTTTGCCTTCGGCGTCTCCCCCGTCTCCGAGCAGACTCGCAGCGAGATCAGTTTGACTCGCTCGTTGGTGGCTTCCAGGCTGGCCTCGGTCACAAGAGTCTGCAAGTCCTCGTCGAAGACCTCGTGCTTCTTGTCAGCCAAGTCCTTGAAGCGGGAGAAGGCGGCGTTGAGCTCCTCTTCGGACGCAAAGGTCACGCCCAAATCCTGCAGCCGCGAGCGGAAGGCGTTGCGCCCGGAGTGCTTGCCCAGCACCATGCGGTTGTCCGTCCAACCCACGTCCTGGGCACGCATGATCTCATAGGTCTCGCGGTGCTTGAGCACGCCGTCCTGGTGGATACCCGCCTCGTGGGCGAAGGCATTGGCGCCCACGACCGCCTTGTTGGGCTGGACGGCGAAGCCGGTGATGCCGGAGACCAGGCGCGAGCAGGGCACGATCTGGGTCGTATCCAGGCGGGTATCGCAGTCGAAGTGGTCCTGGCGGGTGCGCACGGCCATGACGACCTCCTCCAGGGAGGCGTTACCTGCTCGCTCTCCGAGGCCGTTGACGGTGCACTCCACCTGGCGGGCGCCGTTGCGCACCGCGGCAAGGGAGTTGGCGGTGGCCAACCCCAGGTCGTTGTGGCAGTGAACCGAAAACACGGCCTTGTCCGAGTTGGGTACGCGCTCGATCAGGGTACGGATCAGGTCGCCGAACTGGTAGGGTACGTTGTAACCCACGGTGTCGGGGATGTTCACTGTCTGCGCACCGGCTTCGATAACCGCCTCCAGCACCCGGCACAGGAAGTCGGTCTCGGAGCGACCCGCATCCTCCGGAGAGAACTCCACGTTATCCGTGTAGCGACGCGCCCGCTGGACCGCGCGGACGGCCTGTACGACCACCTCGTCCGGGCTCATGCGCAGCTTTTTCTCCATATGGATCGGAGAAGTAGCAATGAACGTGTGGATGCGGGCCGAGTTGGCCCCCGCCAGGGCCTCTCCCGCACGGTCGATGTCTCCGTCCAGGGCCCGCGCAAGGCCGCAGACGGTGCTGTCCTTCACGCTGGCGGCCACGGCCTTGACCGCCGCGAAATCACCGGGACTGGCGATGGGGAAGCCGGCCTCGATAACGTCGACCCGTAACTTCTCCAAGGCCTTGGCAATGCGGACCTTCTCTTCCCGGGTCATGGACGCGCCCGGACTCTGCTCGCCATCGCGCAAGGTAGTGTCGAAGATTATCAAATGATCTTTATCGTTCATGTGCTCGCTCTCGCATCGACGCATCCGCCGCTCGCGGCGGAAACGATGATCAACTCGTTCGATTGGGATGTTGCGTGCCGTCTGGCCCCCGCCGGGGCTTGTGTATTCTGTTGCCCCTCAGGGCAGCAGCGGAGGCGCGAGCAGGAGCCGACGCAGCGGGAGAGGGCCCGCCACCGGCTGGGACGCAAAGGATTGCGCCGTCTGGTGTGCAATCGTGCTCGACATGGTAATCGGTTTGGATACGACGGACCGACTATAGCCCATCCTCCGATGAGTGCCAAGACTGACTGAGTCCGGTTCTCCTGCGCAACAACGCAGTAAGGCATAATGCCGACAAACTGCCACCGGGCACCTAATCCACGTCGTCCCTTGAAGCGGTCCCCAACAATGACATCCCCGACGATCCTCGCCGCGCTAGGAAGCCTGCAGCTGTTGATGCGCGATCTCTTGCGCAGCGTTCCTGCGACCGATGCAAACAGGCGCTTCGATCCTCAGCTCGCCTCACTCGGCTGGTATCTCGGTCGCTCGGTCTTCCGCGAGACTTTCTGGCTGCGGGAGATCCTCGCCGGTGATAGCGACCTTACCGATCGGGTGCGTCCCCTTTTTGCAACCGACGCCATGGACCTCCGAGATCAATGCAACCGACTCCCTCCGCCGGAGCACCTGCTCAAATGGGCGGCCGAGATCCAGGACGAGCACTTGCGCCGGCTAGCAACGCCGGGGGCTTTCGCGGCCAGTCCCCTGCTGCAGTACGACCGATTGCAGTGGTTTCTACTTCAGGAAGCCGCCCGCGACTACGAGCTAATGCTGATGGTGGTACACGCGCGTGGTATACAGCATCAGAACATGGGCTATCAGGTGCAGCAGGCATTAGACGCGAGGCTTCCAAGGGCGGATCTTGTTGCAGCCGATCAGGGCCACTTCCGGATCGGATCCCGAGATCAGCCCAATGCCTACGACAACGAGCTACCACCCCAGGCCGTGGAGCTGTCCGGCTTTCGCATTGCGAGGCAGCCCGCGAGCAACTCCGAGTACCTTGCGTTTATAGAGGCTGGCGGATATGAAAACAACGCCTACTGGAGCGAGGAAGGACGACGGTGGCGACAAGGCTCGAACGCCGCCGCCCCCCTGCACTGGCGCCGCGACCGTTCGGGACGCTGGTACGGCATAGGGCTCAACGGAGCCGTGGATTTGCAGCCCGACCAGCCCGTTTCCGGATTAGCCTATTACGAGGCCAATGCCTTCGCGGCCTGGGTCGCAAGCCTTGGCGAGGAGCTACGCGGGGCGGTGCTGCAGCACGAGTATCAGTGGGAGGTGGCCGCACGATCAGGCCGCATCGAGGGGATCGGGCAGGTATGGGAATGGTGTGCAAACCCCTTCCACCCCTATCCCCAATTCCGCCCCTTCCCGGACTCTTCGGTCTCAGAGGCCGACTTCGGCGGTGATCAATACAGCCTGCGCGGGGCGAGCCTCCACACTCAGCGCTGCCGGCGCCGCGCGAGCTTTCGCAACCGGGGCGCGCCCGGCGACAGGTTCAACTTTTCGGGCGTGCGGCTGGTCTTCCCGCCGGATTGAGTCTTCCGTGCGGCTTTAGGTGATTTCACGTTGCAACAACAGTTGCGGAGCTCGACTATGCACCCGTTGCCGCACCTTGAAGACGAACGAAATCCCGGCGCAATCTGCGGCGCACTCGCCGGAAACCAAGCAGTCGGCTTGGTCGGCCATGCACGACAGGCTCGGCAGCATTGGCAAGGGAACCGGTCGCGGCAAAGATCCGTCCTAGTCATAGAAGCCTAAGGGCTGTTGACATTTGCCTGATCGAGGGCGATTGCGAGGCATTTTTCGTGCTGACAAGGCGCGGTGAGGAGGAATAGCGGGCCTATTGCGACGAGCCGCAACGCGGTTAGCGCGGAAAAGGACCGTAATCGGACCGTGAACGGCAATTGTCAACAGCCCCAAGGCAATCGTCGTTGATACTCTTTATTTCGCCAATCAGATTACTGGAGCGCACAGAGAATGAAACAGAACGTAGGCAATATCGATAAGGTGATTCGCATCGTCGCCGGGCTGGCGCTGATCGGATGGGGCCTGTACGCCCAGAACTGGTGGGGCGCCATTGGCGCTATCCCCCTGGCCACCGCCCTCATGGGATGGTGTCCCGCTTACCTGCCCTTCGGTATCCGCACAACGAAGGACCGAAAAACCGCCTGATGGAGCCCTGTACGCCGGGCGTATGCCTGGCGTACTGTTCGCACCGTGAACTAGGATGGCGGAGGTGGCGTGTCTTCGATAAGACCTCCGCTCGTTCACGATCGGTGCGCTGTTCCCCCGATTCTCTAGCAAACCGGAAGCTCGACGTTTTTCCATGTCGATTTGCGCGCGTCCCCAGAGATCCGCGTTGTCCCGAAACAGGGTGTACATTGAAGCGTAGGCGCTCAACAGCGCGAGACCGAGAGCGATCCAGGCAGCCGGTTTCAGGAGCCAGGCCACGGCCGACCAACCCAATCCGACAAGCGCGATGCCGACAGCAACGAGCTGAAGCACCAGCTTGAGCTTGTTCAGTCTGCCGGTGGAGATGACCACCCCCAAGCAGGGCGTCACGCTGCGGAATCCCTGCACCGCATATTCCCGCGCCACCAGCAAGAGCACCATCCAAAGCGAAATCCACCCCGGGTGGGAGCAGGCCAGAAATATCAACAAGACGTTGGCGAAGATCTTGTCGGCCAGTATGCCGGACGAGTGGTAAACTTCAGCCTTCACGCAAAGTTGACAGCCGTTTGAAAACCATTAACCTGCAGCTTGGTGCGGTGCAGTATTTTTTCCCTCCGATCGCAAACCCGGACGACGAGCCTATGACAATCAACGAGACCCGCCACGACTGGTCGATCAACGAGATCGCCGCACTCCTCGACCAGCCCTTCAACGATTTGCTGTTTCGCGCCCAATCCGTCCACCGAGCCCACTTCGATCCCAACCGGGTTCAGGTAAGCACTCTGCTCAGCATCAAGACGGGTGCCTGCCCGGAGGATTGCGGCTACTGCTCTCAGAGCGCAACGAACGATACGGGGTTGGAACGCGAGCGACTGCTTCCGGTGGAGGAGGTGCTGGAGGCCGCCCAAGCGGCCAAGGACAATGGCTCAACCCGCTTTTGCATGGGCGCGGCCTGGCGCAATCCCACCGACCGGAACCTGGATCAGGTCATCGAGATGATCGAGGGGGTAAGCAACCTGGGCATGGAGACCTGCGTTACGCTGGGTATGCTGACCGACTCACAGGCGCTCAGGCTCGCTGCGGCCGGTCTCGATTACTACAATCACAATCTGGATACCTCGCCGGAATTTTACGGCCAGGTTATCACCACACGCACCTTCCAGGATCGCTTGGAAACCCTGGATCACGTGCGGCGGGCGGGCATCCGCATGTGCAGTGGCGGCATCCTGGGCATGGGCGAGTCGCGACGGGATCGCGCCTCCATGCTGAGCCAACTTGCGAACCTGCCCCGGCATCCCGAGTCCGTACCCATCAATCTGTTGGTTCAGGTAGAAGGAACGCCTCTTTTTGGCGCCGACGCCCTGGACCCCTTCGAGTTCGTGCGGACGATCGCGGTGGCGCGCATCCTGATGCCGGGATCCTATGTGCGTCTGTCAGCAGGGCGCTCGGACATGAGCGACGAGCTCCAGGCCCTGTGCTTTCTGGCCGGCGCCAACTCGATATTCTACGGCGAGCGCCTCCTGACTACCCCGAACGCCGAAACCGACCACGATGAGCGGCTGTTCGAGCGTCTGGGGCTCTCGTTCGAAACGGTCGATACGGCAGAGCGGAGCGCGCCCGGCCCCTGTACCCGACAAGCTGTTTGATCCCCGTTTCCATTCGATCGACGCGTTTTCATGGGATTCGGATGAAGCACCTCGCATTGGGTTTGAAACGCTTGCGCGAGACGCATCTGTACCGCAGACCACGAGTGCTCGAAAGCCCCCAGGGAGCGCGCCCCCTGGTCGACGGACGGCGAATGCTCGCCTTCTGCAGCAACGACTACCTGGGATTGGCCAACCACCCGCAGGTGATAGCCGCGCTCAAGCGGGGGGCGGACGCCTACGGAGTCGGCAGTGGGGCGGCCCACTTGGTCACGGGCCACAGCGCCGCGCATCAGGCCCTGGAAGAGGAGCTTGCGGACTTCACGAAAAGGCCGCGCGCCCTGCTCTTTTCCACGGGTTATATGGCGAATGTCGGCGTGATCTCCGCGCTCGCAGGTCGCGGAGACCAGGTCTTCGAAGACCGATTGAACCACGCCTCCCTGCTCGATGGAGCCCTGCTCAGTCGGGCACGTCTGCGGCGCTATGCGCATGCAGATCCGCAGGCGCTGTCCGGCATGTTGGAGGGCCAGTTGTCGGAAGAGTGCAACGCTCGGCTCATCGCCACCGACGGCGTCTTTAGCATGGATGGAGATCTGGCACCGCTTCCGGATCTCGCCTGCGTGGCCGAGCGTACGGGTGCCTGGCTTTTGGTGGATGACGCTCACGGCTTGGGCGTGCTCGGAGAGGAGGGTCGCGGCAGCCTTGATCATATGGGTCTAGAACAGGCCGAGGTGCCCATTCTGGTGGGTACGCTGGGCAAGGCGTTCGGCACCTCGGGTGCCTTTGTCGCAGGCGGCGAAGAGCTGATCGAAACCCTGATTCAGCGCGCGCGTAGCTATATCTACACGACCGCGCCGCCCCCGGCCATCGCGGAGGCGACCAGGGAAAGCCTGCGCATAGCCAGGCGCGAGTCCTGGCGTCGTGAACGCCTGCGTGAGTTGATCCGGCGCTTCCGCGTGGGCGCCGCCGCGCTGGGCCTGCCGCTCATGGATTCAGGTACGCCCATCCAGCCCCTGGTCGCCGGCACGGCCGAGCAGGCCCTGTCTTGGAGCCGGAGTCTCGAGGCACAGGGCATCCTGGTCAGCGCCATCCGGCCACCAACCGTTCCGGAAGGCTCGGCACGACTGCGGATTACTTTTTCCGCCGTTCACGACGAGAGGGACGTCGACCGGTTGCTGGACGCGCTCGCCAGACTTCGGTGCCATCTTCCCCAGGCGGAGATGGCGGCGGCACTATGAGTCTGTCGGTGCAGTACGAGGGATCCGGACCGGACTTGGTGCTGATCCACGGCTGGGGCATGAACGCCGCGGTGTGGGATGGGCTACCAACCACACTCGGGTCGGACCGGCGCCTTTGGCGCATCGAGCTGCCCGGTCACGGCGCGAGCCCGTTCCAGCTTCGCCACGACAGTCGCGAAGCCTGGGCCGACGCCTGCCTGGAGGCCGCACCCGAGCGGGCGGTCTGGATCGGTTGGTCCCTTGGTGGGCTGATCGCCCTGGAGGCGGCGTTGCGCGCACCGGAGCGGATCAGTGCCCTGATCCTCCTGACAGCTACGCCCTGTTTTGTGCGTTTGCCGAATTGGCCAGCGGCGATGGATGCCGGCGTATTGGCGCAATTTCACGATAGCCTGTTGGCCGATCCCGCGGGGACCTTGGACCGCTTCCTCGCGCTGCAGGTGATGGGCAGCGAGGCGGCGAGAGACAGCCTGCGGATTCTGCGTCGTGAGATCGCGCAACGACCAGAACCGAGTCCGGCCGCCCTGGAGATGGGGCTAGATATTCTGCGGGACAGCGATCTGCGCGAAAGAATTGGTGCGCTAGCCTGTCCAACCCTCTGGCTGTTCGGGCAGCGCGACACGCTGGTCCCATCCGCAGCGCGCGAGGGCATTGCCGTTCTGGTTTCCGGGGGGAGACAGCATGTAATCGCTGGCGCCGCCCACGCACCTTTTCTATCGCATCCGCAAGAGGCAGGGAGAGAAATCGCGAGCTTCCTTCGGGAGGTCTCATATTGAATACCGGCCCTATCGATAAGAATTCCGCGCGCCGCTCCTTCGACCAGGCTGCAGACGGCTACGACGGAGCCGCCGTGCTCCAACGGGAGATGGCCGATCGAATGCTCGAGCGCCTGGACTATGTCCGCCTGGACCCACGACTGGTGCTGGATTTGGGTGCCGGGACCGGCTACGCGATCGAGGGTCTTCAGAAACGCTACCGCCGGGCTCGCATCCTGGCGCTGGACTTCGCGCTGGCGATGCTCCACCGGGCGCGGGACCGGGGCTCCTGGCTCAACCGCCCGCGCTGCGTGTGCGCGGACGTCGAAGCCCTGCCGCTTGCCGACGCCAGCGTGGACCTCGTCGTTTCAAACGCCACCCTGCAGTGGTGCAACGACATCCAGGGGACGTTCGGCGAGTGCCTGCGTGTGCTGCGCCCAGGCGGTCTATTGATGTTTACCACCTTCGGACCCGATACGCTCTGGGAGCTGCGCGACGCCTGGGCTGCCGCTGACGGGCATTCGCACGTCAGCCCTTTCCTGGACATGCATGATGTCGGTGATGCCTTGGTGCGCGCCCGATTCGCCGATCCGGTAATTGACGCCGAGCGACTGACCGTCACCTACGACAAGGCGGGCGAATTGATGCGGGACCTAAAAGTGCTGGGGGCCCACAATTCCACCAGCGAGCGCTCCCGAGGACTCACCAGCCGACGACGCCTTGCAGCGGTGGAACAAGCGTACGAGACTCACCGCAGAAATGGCCGCCTTCCAGCAAGCTACGAGGTCGTCCATGGTCACGCCTGGGCTCCCGAGCAGCGTCAGGTGGAGGGCGGTGTAGCCGTACCGATCAGCGCCATAGGGCGAGGGCGAGCATTCGAGCTGTGAAGGGCGTGTTTGTCACAGGTACGGATACGGATTGCGGAAAGACCGAAATCGCGCTCGCGCTGATGGAGTCCCTGCAACAAAGCGGCTTGACGACGCTCGGAATGAAGCCCGTGGCGTCCGGATGCGAACGCACCGCCGAAGGCCTGCGCAACGAGGATGCCTGGCGGCTCCAGGCACAGGGCAGCCGCGACGTCCCCTACGAGTTGGTGAACCCCTACGCGTTCGAGCCGCCGGTCGCACCCCACATTGCGGCCGGTCAGGCGGGCGTAGAGATCGATCTCGAGGTCATCAAGACGGGTACGGAGCGGTTGGCCGCCGGATGTGATTGGCTGGTGGTGGAGGGAGTCGGTGGCTGGCGCGTTCCCCTCGGTCCCTCCCTTTCGGCGTGCGATCTTCCGCTCGCCCTGGATTTGCCGGTAGTCCTGGTGTCGGGAATCAGGCTCGGTTGCATCAACCACAGCCTGCTGACGGTGGAGAGTATCAGGGCGTCCGCGGTCCGGTTCGCCGGCTGGATCGCGAACCAGACCGATCCGGATATGCTGGTACGCGATGAGAACCTGGCCACCCTGGCGGCCCTGATCGACGCGCCCTGTCTGGGCGTGGTGCCTTGGATGGCGACCCCCGAGCCACGGCGAATCGCCAAGCACTTGAATCTCGCGCCCTTGCTTGATGTTTACGCAAACGCATGTTGACCGAGGAACGTCCCTGGAGCCAGGATACCCCGCAGGTGATCTTTGCAACAAAAAATGGCACAGCGGATTTGAAAATGCATCATCAGAGGTGTGAACGGCTTTTCCCATGGGTCACCGCTATGCGACTCGGATCTGCATCGGTATTTATTCCAGGCGTCGCCCTTGCGGTCGGCTTGACCCTGGCGGCAAGCTCGAATCCGGCAATAGCCGGCTCGGAAGACGCCGTATTCAGTGCCCTGAAGCTGCCCAAGGCGAGTCTACTAGTCGAAGAGCGTGGGCGCGTGGTCATCAGCCATCATCCGGACCGGGCCATGGTTCCCGCCTCCACCATGAAGATCCTGACAGCGCTCGCGGCCATCGAGCGCTGGGGGCTGGATCACCGTTTCTCCACGGACTTCTTTCTCGGCCACGATAATCGGCTCTGGGTGAAGGGCTACGGCGATCCCTACCTCGTATCCGAGGAGCTCGACCTCATCGCCAAGGCACTCAAGGCGCGTGGTGTCCGGGAGATCGCGGGGATAGGTACGGACGACAACTACTTCCATCCAAGCGTCGAGATCAGCGGGCGCTCGTCCAGCGACAACCCCTACGACGCGCCGGTGACCGCCCTGGCGGCCAACTTCAATACCGTCAACGTCGTGAACCGTGGCGGGAAGGTGCGCAGCGCAGAGGCACAGACCCCCCTTACTCCCATGGCTCGCCGGTTCGGACAGCAGTTGGGGACTGGCGAACACCGCGTGAACCTCGAGGATCGGGACAAGGCGGTGCGCTACTTCGGCGAGATCCTGAGCGCCAAGCTGGTGCAAGCCGGGATCCACGTGGACGGCGACCCGCGCGACGGCTCCGTTCCCTCGCGGGCCGAGAAGGTATACAGCCACGAGAACAGCCGTGATCTGCAGTCCGTGGTCTCCGCGATGCTCGAGTACTCCAACAACTTCATTGCCAACGCCTTGTTCCTGAAACTGGCGGATAAGAGCAACGGCCGCCCACTCAGTATGTCCGACGCGCAGGGGGCCTTCTCTCATTGGGTGGACCAGACCTTCGGCTGGCGAGGTTACCGAATCGATGACGGCGCCGGACTGTCCCGCGGCAATCGCCTGAGCGCCCGCCAGCTCTTGGACGTGGTAAGCGCCTTTGCCCCCTACAAAGAGCTATTACCAAAGCAAAACGCTGGGGTGCGTGCGAAGACTGGCACCCTGCGCGGTGTGAGCTGTTATGCGGGATTCGTGAACCGCGGTGGGCGGTGGGAGCCATTTAGTCTGCTTATCAATCAGCCCGTGTCTTACAATTTTCGTCTGCAGGTCGCGAACGGCCTCGCCAATGCACCCGACTTGTCCCGCCTCTGTCCGGGTGGAAGCTGTTGAGTTGCGCCCGGGCGAACCAGGTACCTGCTGATTCCCTATTTACTCCGGCAAGGGCGGGGAGATCGGTGCCGTTCCCCTGCCCCTTTGCTGCACTGAAGGTACTTCGCAGTGGCCTGTACCACCCGCTTGGCCCATAATGAATCCCATCCGCGCCTTATAATTCACCCTATTGCGATGCGCTGTCCGCGTCCCGTCTTTCGCCTGTTCATTCTCCTGGGCCTGCTCCTCGGCGCCTGCGCTCCCGTTTTCCAACCTAGCGAAGCACCGGCTATCGCGGATATTCCTTACCGCGGAAGCGGCTACCCAACGCTGGCTCCCTTGTTACGCCGCGTTACGCCGGCGGTGGTCAACATCTCCGTGGAGTCTCGGTTGTCCAACGAGGAGCACCCCTTCCTTCGCGATCCGGAGTTCCGTCGCTTTCTAGAAAGATTCGACCTGCCGTTTCCCGAGCAGCCGAGCAATGGTCATCGCCAGAGCGTCGGTTCCGGGTTCATTGTCGATGCGGGTCGCGGCTATGTGCTTACCAATCGCCACGTCGTCGAGGACGCCCGCTCCATCACAGTGACGCTGAAAGACAGGCGCAGCTACCGAGCGCGCCTGGTCGGCAGCGATCCCAGGGCTGACATCGCGGTACTGCGAATCTCCCCGGTACCTTCCGGGCTCGCGGCACTCCAGTTCGGCAATTCAAATAACCTGGAAGTAGGGGACTTTGTGCTTGCCATAGGCAATCCCTTCGGCATCGGTCAAACGGTCACCTCAGGAATCGTGAGCGCCCTCGGGCGCCAGGGTGTCGGCGCCGATGGAATCGATGACCTCATACAGACGGATGCCTCCATCAATCCCGGCAACTCGGGCGGGCCACTTGTGAATCTTGGGGGGAAGGTGGTGGGCATCAACACCGCGCTGCTCGGCCCCGGTGGGGGCAACGTCGGCATCGGCTTCGCAACCCCGGGTAACCGGGTGCATTCGGCGATGAACAGGATGCTTAGGAGTCGCTGAGATTACGCTGTTCCGAGCGCGCATTCCCTCCATTTGCGGCACACGCGCGCACCTTTGTCTTGCCCGTAACCCTCAACAGGGCTAATCTAGCCGATAAACCCAGGACCCAAGCGGTTGAATCTGCTATCGGTGATAGCGAGCAAACCGATCAACTCACCAGGGGCCTCGAGAAAAATGGCAATTTCTGTCGAAAATCATGCCCGCTTGCTTGTCTTTTCGCCCATCGTCAGCGCTGCGCCGACAGTTGGATAGGCCAGCAGCGCGTCTGCTGTCGCGCCTTGAATTACGCACAACAATCCACCCCGAACGGGCGTTTTCTCATCCGCCGATCACCTGACTTGAACATCCTGCTCGGCATTTTGTTCACTTGGGTGGTGCGCGACGGATTACCCGGTCCGACTGTAGACCCTTTGCGTAGCCGACAGGGCGGCTAAAATCCCAAGCGGCTTGTAACGATTTTTTCTTCTCAGTTCCTAACACCATGTCAACAGAGGGGGGCAATATGCAACTCAAGGTTCTAGCCTTTGTTCTCGCCGGGGGCGAGGGCTCGCGTCTTCACCCATTGACCCGAGAACGTGCCAAGCCGGCGGTCCCATTCGGCGGCAAGTACAGAATTGTCGATTTTGTGCTCAGTAACCTGGTCAACTCCGGGATCTATTCCATTTACGTGCTGATCCAGTTTCGCAGCCAATCTTTGCTCCAGCACCTGAGCGACGGATGGCAGTTCGGGGGCATCCTGAAAAGTGAGTTCCTTGTTCCGGTGCCCGCCCAGATGCGTACGGAGGGGAAGGAGTGGTATCGGGGAACCGCCGACGCCATACATCAGAACATCAACCTCATCGAGCAATCTTCGCCCGACGTCGTCGTCGTGTTCGGCGCGGACCACATCTATCGCATGAACATCCGCGAGATGGTGGAGTATCACGAACAAAAACGTGCCCATGTCACCATCGCTGCACTGCCTACTGACAAGAAGTTTGCCAAGGACTTCGGGGTGATTGAGACGACCAACAGCGGGCGCATCGTCGGGTTCCACGAGAAAAATCCCGATGCCCCCACCATGCCGGGCGATCCGAATCGCGTCTATGCATCCATGGGCAACTATGTCTTCAGCACCGACATGCTACTGAAGATGATCGAGGAGGACCAGCGCGATCCCGACAGCTCGCACGATTTCGGCAAGGACATCCTGCCGAAGGCCATCGGCCAGGCCGAGATGTTCGCCTACAACTTCAATACTAATAAGATTCCAGGCGAGGAACCCGGCAAAGCTCCGTACTGGCGTGATGTCGGTACCCTCGACGCCTTTTACGAGGCCAATATGGACATACGCGCCATATCGCCGGAGCTGAACCTATTCAATCGACAGTGGCCGCTACGTACCGCAAGTTATCCCGATCCGCCGGCCAAATTTGCGTTCGACGAGGAGGATCGACGGGGACAAGCGATCGATTCAGTCCTCTCCGGCGGCTGCATCATCTCCGGTGGCCAGGTCAGGGATTCCGTTTTGGGCCGGCACGTTTACGTTCATGCCGGAGCGGAGATCGACGGGTGCGTCATATTCGACAACTGCGACATCGGCCGAAACTCCAAGCTTCGCCGGTGTATTCTTCAGAAGAACGTGCGTATTCCCGAGGACGCGGTAATTGGTTACGATCACGAGGAAGACAAAAAGCATTATCATGTGACCGAAAGCGGTATCGTCGTTATCGACGGCACGCTGACCCCCTTGCAGCTTTCGACGCTCACGGTCTAAGCGAATCCTGGATACCACCCGAGGAGGTTTCAATGGCAACCGAAAAAACAACCAGGTTCGAAGAATTGACGAAAATGGCAACGGACTTTGTCACCACGAGAAAAGGCTTGTGGGACCACGCGGCCTGGACGGATTTTTTATCCAGCGCTCAAACAAAAGGATTCGATATTTCGGGGGAAATGCAGTCGAAGCTGGGCGAGATGCTGGAGGCAATGAAGCGGTTTTACACGGCGGCCGCTTCAACCGAAAGTATGGAGAAGGCCATGAAAACCGTCGTAACCGACAGTGTGGCCTTCGTAAAGCAGCACAAGGGTGTCTGGGGCCATTCCGAGTGGGAAGACTTCGTAAAGACCGTGCGACAAAATACGCTGAGCTTGTCCGAGGGCACAACGGCGTACCTGGGTGGGGTACTCGAATCCATCAAGGTCTTGTACCCTTTATCCCCCGCAGGCTCAGGTCAAAAACGCGCGCCGACCGCTCAAACGAAGCCGTCACCTGCTCCAAAGCCGGCGTTGGCCATTAAGGAAAAAGCAGAACCGAAACCCGCGAGCGCAAAGGCAATGCCCACCGCAGCAAAGGCAGCGCCCGCTGCGTCAAAGACAATGCCAACCGCAGCAAAGACAGCGCCCGCTGCGTCAAAGACAACACCCGCTGCAGCAAAGGCAGCGCCCGCTGCGTCAAAGACAACACCTGCTGCAGCAAAGGCAGCGCCCGCCGCAGCAAAGGCAGCGCCCGTCGCGACAAAGGCGGCGCCGAAGCGCGCGGACAAGAAAGATGATCTGACGGCAATAGGCGGCATCGGCCCGGCCTTGGCAAAGAAGCTGAACGGGGCGGGCATCACTAGCTATGCACAGCTCGCTACGCTTTCGGATAAGGACATCGAGCGCCTGGAAAAGGACATCATCAAGTTTACCGGCCGTATCAAGCGGGATGATTGGATGGGTCAAGCGAAGGCGCTCTCCAAGGGTTGATGCCTCCGTGACCTGATCCGATGGTACCTATCCGGTGAGCCCGCCATCGATCAATCAACGATTCACAGACGGCGGAAGTCCGGATTCAGAGGATAGAGCCAAAAGTCCTTGATGGGCGCAGAGCGTTTGCTGGTGGGGCCAAGCCTTCCTCGGCCTTGTGCGCGGCCTATTTAGTGCCGGGTTGGGGCACGAAAATCCTTAGGTGCCGCGAATAACGGGGCTTTTTTTGGCCGAACAGGAGAAACCCGAGGGTCAAGGGACCTTAGGAGCAGCCTTGAGATACTCCCCAACCATGTAACGTATCTCGTCGTTCAGGTTGTGCCGCGATTCGAAGCCCAGCTCGGCACGGATCCGATCGGAGGAGAAACAGGCGTCGCCCGTCAGCTTGCGCAGACCCTCGCGATCAAAGGGCAGTCGTCTTCGGATCAGTTTTTCAAGTAGGGCTGTACCGGCAGCAGCCATCGAAAGCGCCCAATAGGGGACCGTCCAGCCGGGCACCGGCTTGTCCAGGGCTAGTCGTATCTTTTCATAGAGCCAACGAGTGGAATAGCAGTTTCCATCTGTTACCAGGTAGCAGCGACCGGTAGCCTGCGGGTGGGTTGCCGCGAGGAGCATGGCCGCGATCAGGTCCAACACATGGACGGCCGAGCGCCTGTTTTCGATCTTCGGCCAGGGAGGGAATCGGTTCCGCGCGACCGCGTCGATCATGCGCGCAATGTTGCCCTCGCCGGGCAGCCCGTAGATCATTGGCGCGCGCAGCACGCCTACGTGCATCCCCTCCGACTCGCCTGCTGCCAGGACGCTACGCTCTGCCTCCAACTTGGCGCGCCCGTATAGCGTATCCGGTTCCGGAGGTGTCGATTCGCTCATTGGCTCATTGCCGGCGCCGACAGCCGCTCCCATGACCTTGACACTGCTCACATAGATTAGACGCCGGATACCCGCTGACAGCGACGCATCCAGGAGATTTCGAGTACCCTGTGCCGTCACTGGCCAATGTGCCGATGCCTGGTAGACATCGAGCTCCTTCGGTGCCGGCGAATAGCTCGCCAGATGAAAGACCAGCTCGATTCCGTCGAGCTGGCCGTCCAGGGTGGAGAAATCGGTGAGATCGGCGACTCGGATGCCCAACGGCGACCCGGACCACAGGGACAGGGCCCGTTCCGGATCCCGGGTCAGGATGCAGACGTCGGCGCCCCGCTCGAGCAGTGCAGTTACAAGGTGGCGCCCGACCTTTCCAGTGGCCCCGGTGACGAGCGTAGGAACGCCTTTCAAGGGGTACCCATCTGCACCGCAAGCGATCATCGTCTCCGTCCCCAACTGAAGAGCCGACGTATACCGTGAGCGGCGAGAAAGACGCCGAAGTGCGCCCAGATGCCGCCCACAACGAGCAAGCTGAAGGGCAACGGATAATCATGGAATTGGAATTTTCGGAAGAAGCGCACCATTCCCCTGTGCTTGTGCCATTCCACGCCGATCGGTTTCCTGGTACTGCAGCTACCCTGATAGTGAATCACCTCCACGTCCGGCACCAAGTAGATCTTCCAGGCCGAGCGGTGGAAGCGTACGAACCAGTCCAGGTCCTCACAGTGCAGAAAATAACCTTCATCGAGTGAGCCGACCTCCTCGAGTGCCGTCCTTCGAACCAGCATCAAGGAGCCCGAAACCGCCTCCGCCGGCGTCGGTGTTGTGGGTAAAGGCTCATCGAGCAGGATCCAGCGCCGGCTCCGAGCCAGGCGGGGGAGAATCCTATCCAGGCGCAGAAAGCGGACCAGCCCGATCCAGGGGTCCGGGATTTGGCGACGGGACGATCGCTGCTCGCTTCCGTCTGGATCGCGAATGACGCAGCTGGCCAGTCCGGCATCGGGGGTCGCATCCATGAATTCGAGCATGCGCGCAAGTGAGCTCTCGCCGACGATACAATCCGGATTCAGGATGAGCAGATAGGGAGCACGGGTGTGGGCAAGGGCGAGATTGTTGCCACGCGCGAACCCAAGATTCGCGCCGTTCTCGAGTACGGACAATCGCGGATCACCCCCCTGGCGTTCCTGGACACGACGCACGCTCTGGTCGTCCGATCCGTTGTCGCTGACGAACACCTCCAGATCGACCGGAGAGGCAAGCACCGCCTTCACACAATCCGCAAGCAGTTCGCCGGCATTGTAGTTGACTATGATGACGCTGAGCGCCGGGAAGCCTTCGCTGATCTTCTTCATCGAGCTCGTAGTGGATGCGCTTCTGAGGTTCCCTTGAATTTGCGAGCGCGATTGCCGCGACTGGACCCCGCTCGGTCGAAAGTGTCGCCAGCGTATTTTAACGGCCATCGCCTACAGGGGGTACTGCATTGCCGTGTGTTGTTGGACTGCGTATTCCGGACGAAGGCGACCGCCGATTCCAC
>JAJDOL010000239.1 GCA_022340195.1 Chromatiaceae bacterium | reverse complement strand
CATCGTGGATCTTCTCGGAAAGCGCGAAGAGATCGTGTTTCACCGCATCAGCAGCAGTGATCGCTCCTTTAAAGGTTGGTGGTAAGCACCTGCTAATCGGTCAATGCACTCGCCGCCCGCGGCGCGGAGAGTTGCCGAATGACAAGAATGTTCTAGCAGTCAGCTGATCACGGCGGTCTGCTATTGTCCGATCTCGGGCATCGCCTTCACTTAGTAGAGAGACCTCTATCGCATCAAAGCTTCCTCTGACGGTGCTCCCGCTGAGCATCCGCTTGTTGCCTAAAGCAGTCATCAGCCTGCGAAAGGCGAAAGGCAGATGTTCACCCGAAGGCGACATTCGCAACGCGTATAACACTTACCTTCAGCCGAGTTGACACTTTTGCGACCCGGTCGTGTGAAGGTCGTCGTTACCCCTTATTCTGCTTTGAACGTGTCCGTTCCAGCCAGAATTGAGTTCCACGCGGGTTTTTCTCCGTTCACCAAATGCCACAGCGTCTTGAGTTCCCTGTTGTCGTAAGTTCCGCTCCACGCGTTTGTGGCACTACATTCTTGCCAATTCACGGAAAACGTCACGGCATGGCCATTACAAAATCCGGTCATCGGCCTTTCTACTCCTGCACCACAACCTACTGCCGTTGCGTACGTGCCGCTGATTGCGCCTTTCGAGTCGACAGTTGCCATCATGGTCGAGCCAAGCTCATTAACCCAGGTTTTGCCACTCGGCATTTCACATCCGCTCGCGTTGGCCGAAGCGGCAAAAGCAACGCATGTTAAGGCTATTGCTGGCGAAAATTGATTTGCTTTCATCGTTGTCTTCTCGTTCTCCCCTACGGCCTACAGGATTCTCTTGTATACGCGTACGGCACTTATCGTTCGCAGGTTACCCCGCCCCTCATTGAGATCAACATTCGATACGGGTGGGTAGCCACCCCTTGCCCGACAGGGACTTTCACCCTGCAAGGTACACCGGGCTTTGCCCGGCGCGATAACGCTACGGTTGAGCCGCCGTTGGGGAGCGCGGCGTCCCCGACGTCGGCGCCAACTGTTCGTTAGACGATGCTGCGTTCCCCGGCTCCGTCCTCGACTCCCTACCCAGAAGATAACCTGCGATGGCTCCAAACAGCCCCACGATGGGCGTCAGCTGCTCGTTGCTAAACCCTGTGATGAGCAACAATGCCGAAAGACCAACAATTGACATAATCCCAAATATCTTCAGGATTTCCGGCGCACTGGCCTTCGCGCGCCACAGTAACGCCGTGCACAAAACAAGGACAGCCCCGACAAAAAACAACACGGAAACCGAGAGAAACAGCACGAGACTTTCAGACCACGGTTGCCCAATTCCCTGGACAGATTCGGCCGATACGACGTTAAGTGCGTTTTGCGCGTCGTTCATTGCCTGTAAGGGATCAATCGTCGCCATCACTGTGCCTCCTGGTGCCCTTCAAGTGCAGACACTCTGTTCTCGAGCTTTTCGAGTCTCGTCGCCAAGGAATTTATTGCGTCCGTTTGTTTCTGTAGGAGGTCTTGCAGTTGTTTCTGAATTAGATAAAAAGAATCTTCGTAATTTGACGGATCTTTCGGCACTTGCGCGGTCACTCTCGATTCGGTCCAGCCCATAGGAGCTTGCTGAGCCGAACAAACGCTTACCATAGCAATCGCACTCCCAATTTCTATGAGCATTTTCTTAATCATTGAATTTCCCCTTTATCTCTGTCTTGTATTACATCGTCTAACGGCGCCCTTGAGCCGCGGCCGACGAAGGAGGCCGTCGGTTCTCAAAGGGCTTATTATGTGTCATTGTTTCCGTTTCCATGAAATTCCCGAATACACTGGCAACTAATAAATAGGCACCTGGAGCATAAGCCCGAAATAAAATGCCACAATATAAAGCGGTGCCCCTTCGTAATACTGGTTGTTCCGGCGCGCCAATATTCGGGTGAGGTATTAGCGATTGGAGGATAGTCGCAGGCCAAAGAACGACACGGCCTACACCCTCGACACCTTGTGTAATAGCCAAGCATCCGAGAAAGGTAGTGGCTCCACTGAGTCCTATAGCGATTAGTAGCGATTGTCGTAGCGGCTGCATTCAGTCTTCATTTGGCACATAATAGTTACATCATCTGTCTGTTGTTTTTTACAGTATTGCGACACGAGACTCCAGAAGTCGCCCACTTCGCGGTCAGGCCACTTCCTTACACCGCGCATTGCCAAAAAGCCGGTGGGAATGCCCGGAACCGAGCCATTTCGGCCATCCAAACTCGACCCGCCTATGTCCATTCTGTCCCAAGAGTCGCCAGTCAGGGGAATCTACGCGTGCGTCCCGATGAACGGCGTTTGCTGTCCCCAATCAGAGCCAGGGGGCGGAGCAGGAACTGCTCCAAGCGGACACCGGCGACGCGATGACCACGATTCATCCGCCAGCGCCGTCTCCTGGCGTTTGAACGCGCTGGGAACTGCAGGGGAATCGATCATAGTATTGATCGCCTTGGCCGTGGTCCGGCCGGGCGATCGTAGCCGCTGAGGTCTTCGCTGTCGTAGGTCCAGATCATCACTCGACGCCCGCGGTGCAGATCGCACTGCTGTTGCCAAAGCTTAATAATAGACAGGTCCGCGAGGCTTTGGCCGCGAGTCGCAGCGTTCGGAAACTCGACGAGCCAGGCGGCGAGATCCAGTGGGGCCGGAAGCGGGGTCGGTGCCCAAGGGGCTTCACCACTCAACGCCAAGGATACCTGCTCAACGAAGCGCTTCGCGGTGGCGCGACGCCGACGACCGTCTCCGAGCTGCGAGATGTGACGACCAGTCTCGTAGACGGCGGCGAGCGGAAGCAGTAGGCCGGCATTCTCGTCGATTAAGGAACGCAATTCAGCACGGGCTTTGTCCCGATCCTGATTCTTGCCGGGGATATCGAGAACGTTGCAGAAGGCGCTTGTATCTACGATGCAGATGGTCACGATGTCCCGGTTTGTTTGAGCTGCTCCAACCAATCGAGGGCATGGGCGCGTTTGTCCGCAGCGCTGCGTGAGTCCTTCAGATAGCGGTCGATGATCCCACGCGTCATCAGCTGGCCCAACGGGCCTTGGGCGACCAGCTCCGGGTAGTTCTTGATCTTATCGAGGCGGATCAGGCGACTATCGCCGGCGTTCGGGTCGCGATAGCAGCAGACCACGTCCGGCACCGCAGAGATGGGTAGCGCGTCGAGCAGTGCCGGGTTGTGGGTTGTGACCAGTACCCGGATGCCGCGCTCTTACGCGACGCGCTGAATGTTGTCCAGCAGTATGCCGGCTCGGCTCGGATGTACGCCGTTGTCGATCTCCTCGACGATAACCAGCGCGCCCTCGCGTGCCGAGAGCAACGCGGCGGCAATGGCGAGTACGCGCAGGGTTCCGTCTGACAGGAGGCCGGCATCCCAAGTGCGCTCGCGGCCAGCGAAGGTCTCGCTGAGCTGGACCATTACCTCCTTGCGCTGTGTCTCGAGGAAGCTGATGCCGCCAATATCTTGCTCCGGCAGGGCACGGATGAATTCGAGTACCTGGTCGGCGCGTTGCTGCTCCTCGCAAAGGTCGTAGAGTACGCTGGATAGATTAACGCCATCGTCCTTCAGGTTCTTATCCACGATGAAGCTGTAGCGGCGCATCGCGCGCGGGCTTGGGTCGAGGAAAAGGATGTCCTCGAGAAACTTTCTATAGCCGCCGACGACGCGGGGAATCTCCTTCTGTGCCGTTCTGGTGCTGAAACGCGCCGGAGTCTCCAACTGCGTAAAGATGGCCTGCTGGTCGCTGCAAGGGATCTGCGGCTTCGTGCCACCGCGGGCGAAGTTGTTGTACCGCACGGTCACTTCGTGGCTGAAACGACCAGCCGGCTCGTCTACCATATAGAGAGGCACGCTGGAAGACGGCGTGCTGATACGCTCGGACACGACGCGCATCCCTTGGTCGGAGACGTGGATTTGGATTTCGAAGTCTTCCCCACGATTAATGCGTGTCCGACATCGGAACCCGAACACGTCACCGCCGGAATGTGGTTCAGCCCCAGCGGACGAGCGGTAAACGAGATCACCGATGGTGCCTCGCACCCGCTGGTCCTCAGATTGGACGGCGCTCATAAGATCGTCGAGACGTCGTCCCTCGGCAAGCCAGGATAGAAAGCGGATGCCTTCGATGGCGTTGCTCTTGCCGGAGGCGTTCGCGCCGATCATCAGCGCCAACGGAGCGAGCGGCAGCGTGGCTTCCTTGAAGCTCTTGAAGTTCAACAACGACAAGCTGTCAATCATGCATCGCCTCCGCGCGTGGCGGCCCCCAGTGGCCTCAATTGTGCCGTTCTGGGCGTTCTCGGTCCAGGTCCATAGACTTTCGCTCGCTGCGACACGAACGCCGATGGGAGTGCTTGATGGGTCCGTCCAGGTTTCTGGCGAGCCGAAAGATCAACGGCCGCTTTCCGGCATCTGGTCCACAACTAAGACGTCGCTCTCGGAGAGTCCGGTTTGCGGCATTCCCTCCTCTCAATAGCCGAGTTTATGCGACCGGAATCAGCTTTCGGCTGTCGCAAGGCGGTGTCACCCTGACCGGCAGCACTTGGCCGACTGCGGGCGTAAGGATAGCCCAATACGAGCGAAGAACGTCAGGCATCATGGCGAGGCCTGACGACGGCGGAGCAGTCCGGGTGAGTCGCCGCGATTGAATCTGAGAAAATCCGGTGAGATAAGGAGAGCGCTGACAGGCTGTCCCGGTCTCGTCAATCACGCCCGAGCAGGACGTGGGCCAGATTAATGCGACCGAGACGAAATCCCGCCTCGCAATAAGCAAGGTAGTATTTCCACATACGCCTGAACTTTTGGTCGAATCCCATTGCGGCGACTTCCTGCTCGCGCTTCGGGAAGCGGCGACGCCACTGCGCAAGCGTTCGAGCATAAGCGGATAAGGGGTCAGCGGATAGGGGGTCAGAGCCGAATGGCACTAACTTAAGCGCTTCCGCGATGTGAAATCAGCAGGTTAGCCATGGAATCCGACGCGACTCAGCGTTGCTTTGCAGGGTGACCGTTCAGGCGCACTTCCTCGCGCGCCTGCGCTCTGGGTTTGGTCAA
>JAJDOL010000207.1 GCA_022340195.1 Chromatiaceae bacterium | reverse complement strand
CAACTTCGGCATCTCGGCACGGCTCGGATCCTCGCCCATCTTCGTTGTCGAGGCGGACGAGTACGATACCGCCTTCTTCGACAAGCGCTCCAAGTTCGTCCACTATCGCCCGCGGACCCTAGTACTCAATAACCTGGAGTTCGACCACGCGGATATCTTCGACGACCTGGGGATGATACAGCGGCAGTTTCACCACCTGGTGCGAACCGTGCCCGGCTCCGGACTCATCGTCCATCCGACCGAAGAGCCGGCTCTGGCGGCGGTGCTGGCGGTAGGATGCTGGACACCCACAGAGACAGTGGGTAATGATGGTGACTGGTCGGCAGAGCCCGAGCTGCCGGATTCCTCCCGCTTCCGGGTGCTTCTGCGGGGCGAGCCGGTCGGCACGGTGACCTGGAACCAGACCGGTCATCACAACATGCTCAACGCACTGACGGTCTTGGCCGCGGCGCGACACGCGGGGATACCGCCGCAGCAGGCCGTCGCCTCGCTGGGCCGCTTTCAGGGCGTCAAGCGGCGTATGGAGCTGCGGGGCGAGGTTGGCGGCGTTCGCGTGTACGACGATTTCGCCCACCACCCGACGGCCATCGCCACCACGCTGGAGGGCCTGCGCAAGCGGGTCGGCGCCGAGCGCATCATCGCCGTGCTGGAGCCACGCTCCAATACCATGCGCATGGGGGTTCACAACGCGTCGCTGGCCGCCTCCCTGGAGCTGGCGGATCTGGTGCACCTGTTCGCTCCACCGGATCTCGGCTGGGACGCGGCACCCCTGTTCGCCGATATGGGTCAGCGGGTCACCCTGTTCGACAAGGTGGATGACATTGTCGACCGGGTCGCCACAGAGGCCCAACCCGGCGATCATCTGTTGGTGATGAGCAACGGGGGGTTCGGGGGAATCCACGAAAAGCTGCTTGACGCTCTTGATATCGGGCTAGGATAGGATTGCAGAAGCGTGCCGCTCGCATTGGGCGATCTGTGGACGTGAGTGGCGCCCATAGCCGCCGGAAGAACCGCACGCAAATCGTCGGTAACTCCGCCCAACGGCTGCCAGAAACTGACTAATCACAGGCGGCTTTGCATTACGAAGGGATCACGCGCGAGATGCCTGATTCGATCAAACCTTGGAACAAGTCCATCGCGCTCGCCATCACAGGTGCGTCGGGGGCTCAATATGGGCTGCGCCTGCTCGAATGCCTGCTCGAGTCGGGAGCACGTGTCTACCTGATGGTCTCCCAGGCGGGGCAGGTCCTGCTTAGAATGGAGGCGAACATCGAGGTCGCCTCGCGCCCGGAGGATGCCGAGCGCTTCTTCGCCGAGCGGTTCGGTTCCCGCCCCGGTCAGCTTCGGGTCTTCGGCCGCCGGCAGTGGACGGCGCCCGTGGCGAGCGGCACCAATCCACCGGATGCGATGGTGGTTTGCCCTTGCACCACGGGTACCCTGGCGACCATCGCATCCGGTATGAGCCAGGATCTCATCGACCGTGCCGCGGACGTGACCCTCAAGGAGCACCGCAAGCTGATTCTCGTTGTGCGGGAAACCCCCTTTTCGATCATCCACCTGGAGAACATGTTGCGCTTGGCCAAAGCCGGGGCCGTCATCATGCCCGCCAATCCAGGCTTCTATTTCAATCCGCGGACAGTGCACGAGATCGTCGACTTCATGGTCGCCCGCGTGCTTGACCACCTGGAGATTCCCCATGAGCTCACGCCGCGCTGGGGTACTGACTAGTGCTTGGTATCGCCCATATGATCGTCAGCGATCAGCGGTTCCCCGACGCGAGCCGCTTGGCCTCGGGCAACCGACGCAGGCTGAGCATTGCCCACACGCCGAACGCAGGACCCGGCGCGAGCAGGAGAAATACATAACGCCAACCGACCGCGTCCAGAATCAAGGGGATAAGGAGAATGGTCACTACCGTCAGCAGGAAACCCATACTGGTTTGCACGGTTAGCGCTGTTCCAACGTAACGCGAATCGGCCAGCTCACTGACCGCGGCGCTGAACTGAGCCGAGTCTGCGACGACGGCGAAACCCCATATAAGACATAGCGCGGTAAGCGCCAACGGGTACTCGAACAGCAATCCCGCCACAACACAGCACGCCCCCGAGACAACAAGGCTGATCGTGGTCACCAGCGTCCGTCCAAAACGGTCGGCGTAGATCCCGGCGAGAAGAGCGCCGATCGAGCCGGCGGCAACCGTCGCAAACCCGGCAAAGCGCGCACTGGCCGTCGACCAGCCCGTCTGCTCGTAGCTGGCGATCAGGAACAGGGGCACCCAGGCCCACATGGCATAAAGCTCCCACATGTGGCCAAGGTAGCCGAAGTTGGCAAGGCGGGTAGGCCGGTGGCGCAGCGCATCCAGGGCGTGCCGCCAATCGAAGGGCGCTCGGCCCGTGAGGAACGGGCCGGGCTTGAAAAACGCGGCGATCAAAACAGCTCCGGCCAATGCAAGCCAGCTCGCCCCCTCCAGCACGGTCGGCCAAGGCGGCATGCCGGCGCTGGCCGGCATTGCATTGAGGAGGTGCGGCAGAGACGCACCGAGCGTGAGCGCCCCGACGAGCAGACCGATGCCGAATCCGCGATCCTTTTCGCACCAGGTCGCCACCAGCTTCATCCCGGGCGGATAAACACCGGCGATACCGAAACCTGTTACGAATCGCAGCACAATTGCGGTGTCGTAATCCGTATCCAATATGGCAATGAGCGCGTTTGAAAGGGTTGCGAGCAGGGCGCTTGCGACGAGCATGCGCGTCAGGTCGAAGCGGTCGGCCAAATTGAGGAAGGCACTGACGAGCGCACCGGCGACGAAACCGAGTTGCACGCTCATGGTCAGCCAAGCCCGCTGACTGGCGCTCAGCTCCCATACCTCCGCCAACTGGGGGACTACCGCGGAAGCCGAGAACCAGAGCGCCTTGACCAGCAGAACGCCCAACGCGAGAACGGCGAGATTGAATGCCTTGTTGTTTGGTTGACCCAGGCTGAAACCCTGCGAGAATCGGACGGTCGTCACGCCTGGTGTTCCGCGCGGCGCAGGATATACACCGTCATGGTGCGAGCCCCGTGTGCACCCATCACCAGCGCCTGCTCGATGTCCGCTGTCTTCGAGGGCCCGGAGATGAAAACGCCCCACCCGCCGCCGACCCGGCCCACGCGACCCATGGCCTCGCTCATGGTTCCCGTGATGCAGCCCTCGTCCACAACCGCGATCAGATGCTCGCAGATGAAGACGGAATTGCGGGTGACCAGATCCTCACCGCTGATCCAAACCGAGCCGTTCTCCGCCACCGCCAATCGGGCCGGCGCTACTGTGTAGTCGATGTCCTTCAGGTCGTGGGGATCGTGCACCGACTCGGGGTCACGGTTACCCGCGACACCCTCTACCAAAGACAACACCTGCAGCTTCTGGCTGACGAGCTCCGCGACCCGCCGGTTTACGTCCGCCAGCAGATCGCCCTCACCGAGACAACCGCCGACAGCTTCGAGAACCTGGATGAAATGCTCCCGCAATGGGCCGTCAACGGTTGCCTCGGCTATCTCGGGCATCGGCGTCGACTCGATAGACGAGGGTGCGAGCGCAGCGAAGAACTCCTCCTTGGTTGCCATGTCAATGGCCCCTGTTCTCTCGGTACCAGTCCGCGAAGCTCTGCTTCGGCGGCCGGGGGAAATCCCGGCTCTTGCCCCAGCCGCCACCGAGATGCCTGTGCAGGCCGCGCGGCAGGACTCGCAGCCCCAAGCGAATAGCGGCCATGGCCAAGGAAAGCCGTCGTTCGCTGCCGAAGATCCTTCCGACGAGGGGCATGTAGACATTCTTGCCGTACGGGAGCTGCTTCTGCTGCGCCAGCTGCTCGCGGTGATAGGCGATGGTCTCCCGCAGCGGCACCTTCACCGGGCAAACATTGTTGCAGCTGCCGTTGAGGGTGCAGGCCCAGGCGTCGGAGCTCGCCTTCGGGTTATCGCCGGCGATCGCCAGACCGATAGGACCGGGTATGAAGTAGGCGTAGCTGTGCCCGCCACCGCGCCGATAGACCGGGCAGGTGTTGATGCAGGCGCCACAACGGATGCACTTGTAGATCTCGGCGTGGCGCCTGTCCGCCAAGCGCCGGCTTCGCCCATTGTCGACGATGACGAGGTGAAGCTCTGCACCGGGCCGCGGCGCGCCGAAGATGGAGTTGTAGCTGGTGGAGGGCTGACCCGTGGCGTTTCGCGCCAGCATACGCATGATCAGCGCGGCAGAGGCATTGTCCGGAACGATCTTTTCCATCCCCATGACCGCGATGTGCAGATCCGGCAGGTGCGTCCCCATGTCCGCGTTCCCCTCGTTGGTGCAGACAACGAAGGCGCCCTCGCTGGCAATGGCCATGTTCACGCCCGTCATGGCGGCATCGGCGCTCAGGAAATCCTGGCGCATGCTCTCCCGCGCGGCGTGGGTCAAATAGGTAGGGTCGCTGGCGCCGGCCCGGGTTCCGATTTTTTCGTGGAACAGCGCGCCGATCTCTTCCTTCTTCAGGTGGATGGCGGGCACCACGATATGGGACGGCGGCTCACGGCGCAGCTGAAGAATACGCTCCCCGAGGTCGGTCTCGATGCACTCGATACCCTGGGCCTCCAGATAGGGGACCAGATGAACCTCCTCCGTGAGCATGGACTTGGACTTGACCAGCTTCTTCTTGCCTCGCTCCGCGAGAATGCGCGCGACGATCCCGTTGTGCTCCTCCGCATCCCGCGCCCAGTGCACGACCATGCCGTTGGCCTCGCAATTGCCGGCGAACTGCTGCAGCAGCTCTGGCAGATGGGACAGAACGTGCAGCTTCATCCGGCTGGCGGTTTCACGCATCTGCTCCCAATCGGGTAGAGACTTGGCCTGGCGGTCGCGCTTGTCGCGCAGCGCCAACAGCGCAGCCGAGTGCCAATCGACCCGGGCCTCGTCGGTGGCGAAGCGCTCGACCTTGCGGGCATGGGTTTGGCTCATGGCGTTCCCCGTCAGATCGCCTGGTTGAGCAATGCGGAGAAGTGCATGACCTCGATCGGGACTCTCCTGCGACTAACCGCTCCCTCCAGACTCATCAGGCAGGACGGATCATAGCCGACGATCGCATCGGCCTCCGTGGCCAGGTGATCGGCCACCTTGTCATTGGCCATCTTCCCGGAGATGTCGCGCTCGTCCACCGAGAAGGTGCCGCCGAACCCGCAGCATTCGTCTCGGCTCGGCTCCTTAATGGTCAATTGGGGAATCCTCGACAATAGTGCCCTGAGCTTGTTGACCGGCTCGGCAACGGCAAGCTCCGAGGCCGTTCCCAGCCGCAGCTGCCGAAGGCCGTGACAGCTCATCTGCAGGCTAACCGTCCTCTCGAGGGGTTTCAAACGGGTATCGAATGGGGAAACATCATGCAACAGCTCGGTGAGCTCGTAGATTCTTCCTGCCAGCGCCTGTAACTCTGCCGAGGATGACAGGCGTTCGAGATTCTCCCGGGCGGCCACAACGCAGCTGGCGGCCGGAGCGACCACCGCGTCGCAGGGTTCCGCGGCCAAAGCCTTTCCCAACGCCTCGACGCTGGCACGGGCCTCGTCGAGACAACCCGAGTTCGTCATCAACTGTCCGCAGCAGGTCTGCCCCGAGGGATAGCTCACCTCGTGACCCAGCTTTTCGAGCAGCTCCAAGGTATCCCGCGCAATCTGCGGATAGAAGTGGTTGACCAAGCAGGGAACGAACAGCGCTAGCTTCATGTGGCGGCCTCCGGCTAATCCACTACATCATAGACTGTGGTCAGTCAACGGCGTCTTTTGTGCTCCCGCCGTCATAACAGCTCGACGCGTGCAACCTGCACGGCGCCTATCCGCCCGCTGCGTTCCGCTCTTTCCTTGCCAACGAACCATTGCCGCGGGACAGACGGCGATTTTCCGCATATCCCCTCTATTCGGCTGCTGGGTCAGCTGACCGCTCTTTCACCGATATCAATTCGTAACCGGTTGTTTACACGGTACAACAGACGTAAGCGTTCAGACCCGGGAGTACAGTCTTCTCCGAGAGCATAGTGCACATTTATCCGATGGCAGCTGGCAGCACTGGAACCAGGTTACCTCTGCGGCGTTCGCGTAAAGTCTCGGCAATATACAACCAACGTGAGTGACCGCGTTGGCGGCAAGTCTCGATCACGCTGGCGAGCAATGTGAAAGCGCGCGATCCCTGCCGATTGCGGGTCCCGTAGGTGATGCGCCGAGCGATCACCCAATGGCGCAGCGCACGTTCGGCGGTATTGTTGGTAAGCGGCAGCTCGGGATGATCGAGCACGACCCAAAAGGTGTTCCAGTCGTTGAGCAACTCGCGCGCAAGCGAACGAGTCTTCTCGTGCTTGGCCCGGGCGTGGCACAAGCACAGTTCGAGCAAGGCGTT
>JAJDOL010000132.1 GCA_022340195.1 Chromatiaceae bacterium | reverse complement strand
GGCGTCTCGTATTTGGTGTCGGCGATCGGTCGTGCGCCGTAGCGCTCGTAGAACTTCAGACGCTCGGCGTTTTCCGCGCGCAGCTCTGGGTCGGGGCTGAGGGCCGGGTCGTCGGGGAGGCATTCCAGAAAGACGCCCGCGGCACCCAAGGCCAGGGTCTCCTCCCGTACCCGCTCATAGAGAGCGCCGCCGATACCCCGACCCGGCCGGTCGAGCGCGATCGCGATGAAATCCAGGTAGCAGAAGTTCAGGTCCGGCGCATGCAGCAACAAGGCGAACCCCTGGACCCGGTGGCGCGCATCCTCGGCCACCAGCAGCACCGAGCGGAAGCGGTATTTCAGCGGATCGCGCAGCTTTTCGGGTAGGGAGGCGATATCCTCTTCGGCGACCAAGGGAAACCGCGCGCGCCAGATGGCTTGCACCTGGCGCAGCGCCTCGGCATTGCCGGGGGTGCTGTCGTCGGGGACCTTACGGATACGAAACATGGCTATGGCCGGCGGCGCGGACTAGCCGTGCCACGACCTCCTCGCAGCTCAGGCCCGCCTCGCGCGCAGCCGCCATGAAGCCGGCATCCGGCGCCAGGCATGGATTGGCATTGACCTCGAGTATCCAAGGTGCCCCCTCCGCGTCTAGGCGGACGTCTACCCGCGCGTAGCCGGCGAGGCCGAAAAGATCCCAGCATGCGCGGCCCAGGTCCTCTAGCCGGCGCAGTAAAGGTACATCGGAAGGCTCGAAGTCGAAGTGCCGTTGGGTGTGCCGGTAGGCGAAGCTTTCCGGCTCCCACTTGGCGGCATAGTCCAGGATGCGGGGCCGGCTTGGAGGGAAATCCAAGAATCGTATCTCTGCGACGGGCAGCACCTCTGGTCCCTTGTCGTCCTGCAACAGCGCGACGTTGAGCTCGCGCCCCTCGATATACCGCTCCGCAAACCAGCCGCCTCCGCGCTGCTGATGGGCAAGGAGAGTATCATCGAGCCTTGCACCATCCACAACGCAGGATTTGACATCCAGCTCGGTCGATGCGTCCTCGGACACGGGCTTTAGTACCCAGGGACCTGGTGGTATGGCCTGATCCTGATCGAGGTCGCCTGGCGCCCGCCAATCCGGGGTGGACAGACCAGCGTCTCTAAGCATGCATTTGGTGCGCAACTTGTCGCCGGTCTCGCGCTGGCTGCGGCTTCCGTTCCCCGTAAAAGGAATCTCCAGCGCCTCCAAAAGGGCGGAGGCGAGGATCGCCAGTTGTTGCTGACCGGCAAGCGATTCCACCAGGTTGAAAACCACCGAAGGCGCCAGTGTTCGTAGCCGCTCGATAACAGGCGCCAGATCGAGGCCGCACAGAAGCCTCTCCGTGCCGTAGCCGAGTGCCCGCAAAGACTTTTCGACGGCGTCGACTTGGACCAGGGTATCGCGCTCATCGGCGGGTGCGTCCTCCGGCACCTCCTGGTGCAGGATCACGACCAGAGGTCCGGCTCCCCCGCTTACTGTCGGCGGGACGGTAATCGCCACAGCGGCTTCCGTCTATCCGGCCAGCCGGGTGGGCGTGGGCCGCGCCATCCGACTGCGGGCCAGAAAGGCGTCGACAATTGCCTCGATGAGCGCCTGGTAGTCGTAGCCCGCCAGGCGCGCGAGGATGACCAGATCCGAGCGCACCGGGTGCAGGCCGGCCAGGGGGTTGACTTCCAGGAACTGGGGGATACCCGTCGCGTCCGAGCGCAGGTCCACCCGGCCGGCATCGCGGCAGCGCAGGGTGCGCCAAGCCGCTAGAGCCGTGTCCGCAGCCTGTCTGGCCTCACCGTCTCCTTCCTCAATAGGAACCAGCCGATAGCTGACACGGTCTTCGTAGTACTCCTTGTTCTCGTAGGAATAGCCGGCCTCGGCGACCTCGTCCTCGATTCGCACTTCCATCACGCCGAGCACGCGCGCCTCAGGTCCAGTGCCGAGGATGCCCACCGTCAGCTCCCGACCCGGAAGGTATGTCTCCACCAAGACGGGCTGGCGAAAGCGCTCCAGCAGGGAGGCGCAAACTGCACTCAGCTCCTTCGGGTTATCTGCGCGGGACGCCTGCCCGATCCCCTTGCCGGTCCCCTCCGCCACCGGTTTGGCGAAGAGGGGGTAAGAGAGCTGTAGGTCGCTCAAGTCATCCATCGACTCGATCAGGGCAAAGGGCGCCGTGGGGACACCCTGATCGCGCGCCAGACGCTTCGCCAGCGATTTGTCCAGGGTGACCCCCATGGTCACGGGGTCCGAGAAGCAGTAGGGGATGTCCCAGGCATCGAGCAGCGCCGGTACCTGGGCCTCGCGCCCCAGCCCGCGCAGCCCCTCGGCGACGTTGAAGACCCAGTCCCAGCGCTCCCCGGCGACCAGCCGTGCGGCCAGGGCCTCCAGGTTGCCGATTCGATCCGTGACAAAGCCCTGGTTGCGCAGGGCGCTTTGCAAGGCATCGATGGTCTCGGGCGCATCGAATTCCGCCGTCTGCTCCTCGTCGAAGCCCAGGGCCAGGTAATGGTCCCGTAGGTCGTAGGTCAGGCCGACACGCATGCGGATTCCTCCTGAGGAGCCACGTCGATGCCGCCCATGGAACCGATGAGGTCCGGATAGCGGTATTGCCTCCCTTCGTAGTTGATCAGCAAGAGATCATCGCCTTCCCGCCCCAGACGGTAGTCGGCACCGATCGGAATCTTTCCGCCGCCTCCGGGCGCGTCGATGACGTAGGTGGGGACGGCATAGCCAGTGGTGTGACCGCGCAGGCCGCGCAGGATCTCGACACCCTTGTCCACCGGCGTGCGGAAATGGGCGGAGCCGGTGATCGGGTCGCACTGGTACAGATAATAGGGCCGCACCCGAATCCGCAGCAGCCCTTGCATGAGCTGGCGCATGGTGTCCAGGTCGTCGTTGATGCCCTTGAGCAGGACCGTCTGGCTCCCCAAGGGAATACCCGCATCGGCCAGTCGTCCGCAGGCCTCTTGGGTCTCCCGTGTCAGCTCCCGCGGATGGGTGAAATGGATGCTCATCCAGAGAGGATGGTACCTGCGCAGGATGCGGGTCAGCTCGCGGGTGATGCGCATGGGCAGCACCACCGGGACTTTGGTGCCGATGCGCAGAAACTCGATATGCCGGATGCTCCGCAGGCGGCGCAGCAGGGACTCGATCTTGTCGTCTGCCAGCGCCAGGGGATCACCGCCGGAGATGAGGACGTCGCGGATCTCCGTGTGAGACTCGATATAGGCGAATGCCTGCTCCCACTGGGCAAGACCGAAGGAGTACTCGCCGGTCGTGCCGACCATTCGCGAGCGCGTGCAATAGCGGCAATAGGTCGAGCAAAAGGGCGTCGCCAAGAAGAGCACCCGATCCGGGTAGCGGTGCACCAGGCCCGGAACCACGGTATGACCGTCCTCACCCAAGGGGTCCACTTGCTCACCGGGCGTATGCAGATGCTCCCCCATGGTCGGGAGGTGAGTGCGCCGCAAGGGGTCTTGTGGATCCGAGCGGCTCATCAGACTCGCATAATAGGGCGTGATGCCCACGGGGAGCGGACCCCTGAGCCGCTCCACGGCCTCGCGCTCCTCCGCCGACAGGGAGAAGACGCGAGCGAGCGCCTCCATGTCCCGGATGCGGTGGCGCAGCTGCCAGCGCCAATCGCTCCAATCGGCGCCTGTGGTATCGCGATAGAAGCGCCGCCGAAAGGCGCGGGCCTCTGGGCGCGAAGGGAAGCGGGGAAGGCGCTGGGGTTGGACGGGACGGATGGAGGTGGGTTCGTGCTCTTTGGTGAGCGCAAGCAGACGGACAGCGAGCGTTGGGCTAGAAGGAGGCTCTCCGTCGTCCTCCAGGCTTGCACAAGGGCCCGCGTCTCTCTGGTCGGGAGGGTCCTCGCTGGAAAGAACAGCGCATTCGGTCACGGTGTTGGTCTCCTAAATATCCGGGTGTGCAAACCAGGGGAAATATATAGCGGTACCGCGTGTTTGCAAGACGTCGGAGATAAAATACTTTTGCGTCTGATGATAAGCGTTTTTTCTCGAATCGGCACTTCCGACAGTAACGACAAGGAAGACTTGATGCACTAGGATCTCCGAACGATTCAAGTTGGAACGACGAATGCGGATACTTCAATTCGAACCCGGTTGTCCGCCCGAGCTGGCCGCTACCGAAACGACCGGCGGCAACGACCGATTCTTCTGGCTGGACGTCGAGCGCTCGGAATCCGATTGGCAGGAAAAGGCACTGCCCTGGCTGCGTGTGCGCCTGCATGACCGGCACGTCCAGGACACTTTGAACGATACCCATCCCCCCTATTACGACGGCATGGATGACTATGACCTGCTCGTCGTGCGGGCGCTGCACCCCGACTGTCCCCCGCGGGCACCTGAAACGCGTCCGGTCGCCTTTATCCTCACCGGGACCGCTGTCGTAAGCGTCCGTCCGCCGGGAGACCCTCTGTTCGCGAAGCTTCATCAACGGTTCCTTGCGAGCAAGCGCAAGTCCCCCACCTCACCGGCTATGCTCTTCTATCTCTTGTTGGATCAGGTTACCAACGCTCTGTTGGCGCACCGGGAGTCAACCTCCGAGCTGCTCACCCAATGGCAGGAACGACTGCTGGACCCGGATCACAAGTTCGACGACTGGCAACCGCTGATGGGGCTGCGCGGCGGCCTGCGGCGGTTGGAAGCTATCATTGAAGCCCAGATGGATGCGGTGGACGAATGGCGCGAGCAGACATCCTCGCCCCTGGATGCCTCTTTAGCGGTCCGGTACAACGACCTGCAAGAGCACCTGCGCCGCGTCTACCACCATGCCGTTGTTGTGCAGCAGGATATCGATGCCCTGGTGCAGATCTACTTCTCGGCGAGCGCACAGCGGACCAACGAAATTCTGCGGTTCCTTACCATCCTTTCCGCGGTCTTTCTGCCTCTGAACCTGCTCGCAGGGCTGTTCGGCATGAACTTCACCCACCTACCCCTGCTTGCGGCCTGGTACGGTCCCTGGATACTGATCGGGGTGATGTTGCTGTTGGTCTCGGGTCTGCTGCTCTGGTTCCGACGCCTTCGATGGCTATGAGACCGCAATCATGACTTCGGCTCGCCGTACAGGAACCGGATCGCGCGTACCCGTGCTTTGTAGAAGGGGAAATACTCTTGCGTGCCGAAGAAGTTGCCGGCCTCAACACGCGTCGGGAGCGTGAAGCCCTGAAACTCGCAAAACTCGGACAGGAACCCGCCGAAAGGCTGAACCCGAAAGACTTTGTCGGCGTTGGCGTCCGTCCAGCGGGGAATCAAGACCCAGATCGGGCACCCCTGCGCATCGACGCGTATTTCCACCGTCTGTGTCAGGCCGTGATAGCTGACCGTCGCGCGTGCCGTGTCCTCGTCGACCGCTTCCCAGACGACGCCATTTTGCGGCAACAGCGCCGCGGGTGCCCAGAAGGCGGCTTCACCCACCAAACGCCCGAAGGCCGCGCGCAGATGATCCCGGCAATTACCCGCCCGCACCAGAGGAAGGAGCCCGAAGAGCCAGAACCGAGACCAGGAGTGCTCTCCTTCGAGTCCGTCGGATCCGACGACGCGCATCCGGCCCCGTCCAATCTCTACCCTCCAAACGAGCCCACTGTAAGGGCATAGCATCTGCCTCGCCCGCATACGCCGATAACCGGGGTTGCCCTTGGTGCCGAGCGAGAGCTCTCCCACCATGTCGATTTCGCTGACCGTGCTCAGCCGCGCCCCGGGCGCGATGACGTATCGAAAGTAACGCTGAGCGGGCTCCGGCAGATCCGACACGAGCCCTGGATCGAACAGCGCTGGCCGCGTCACGGGCATCCTGGCCAGCCTCGCCCAAGTCGCGTGCTCAGCCCGATTGTCCGCCCAACGCCAAAGCCGTAGACCCGTGACTCCGGCGATCGTCACGAGTGCAAAGGCAGACAAGAGATCGATCATGCCAAATAGAGCAATTGCACCCCGCCGAGAATACTGCAACGTGAGGAAATCATGGCGCAAGGATGTGCTCATGAAAGACGTTTCGCCTCACCCGCAGGGTGAGGCGAAGCCGTCTCGATTCAACGACCCGAAGCGTAGAACAAGGCGACAGCAGCGTACAAGCGTGCCTCTGTCCGGCTAAGCAGCCACCCGTTCACTGAGACCAATTCTCCGCGGCGATAGTCGTCTCGCACTCGGCGCTCCAACATGCCAACGCTACGCGCTTCGGAAGTCGCTGCTTCCTGCAATTCGCCATCGCTCGGTACTGGCTTCTCGATCTCGGCCACTAGAGCCGAGAGTTGGCTCTCCTCGGGGTGAGATCGAAGATAAGCGTCGCCGAAACGCAGCACCGCGTCTCGATCACCGGTCAACTTGAACCACCAGGGAAGTTCATGGGGAGTGTCCTGCTTTTCCGATCCGATGCAACGCCCGCAAGGCCCAATCCCTACCAGAAGGCCAGCGAGACTGGAAATCAGGAAACGGCGTCGCGCGCGGTCCGTGATGGTTAGGGGGCGTTCCAAGGAATGGCTCCTAGTCGTGCTCGGAGGTGGTCGGCCAGCCGCAGGGTCAGCGCGAGGAGGGTCAGTGTCGGGTTCGCTGCACCGCACGTCGGGAACACCGAGCTGCCGGCAATGTACAGATTGTCCACACCATGCACGCGGGCGTCGCGGTCGACCACGCCG
>JAJDOL010000114.1 GCA_022340195.1 Chromatiaceae bacterium | reverse complement strand
CCTGCACAATTTCTTTTTCTCGTCCGCCCTTGCCTATCAATCGCTCCTGGTTGGCGACTAGGTCGCGTTGACATCCTGTGGGTCCGCGCAGCAGACCCGTCGGTCAATCTCGACAGAAATCGCCTTGGATCAAGGGCGGATCTCGATTGGCGTACCGTCATCCACGGCATTCCAGATCTCTTCCATGGCGGTATTACGCACGGCGATGCAGCCATGGGTTCTGTACAGAAATGGACCGAGCCAGCCCAACCAGCCCCAGCCGTTTACCTGTCCGTGGATCATGATGAGTCCGCCGGGGTCGTCTCCGCGCCCGGCCGCCAAGCGCTTGTCGTCGTCGTTCGGGTAGGACACATGAAGGGATTTGTAGCAGCAGCTATTCGGATTTCGCCAGTCGAGGGTGTAGCTTCCCTCGGGCGTGCGTAGATCCCCCTCCCGCTGTTTGTGCCCTACCGGTTCCGGGCCGAGAGAGACGCGATAGGATTGGAGTATTTGGCCATCGCGAAAAAGCGACAGGCGTCGCTTTGCCTTCTCCACGAGTACCGAGTCCGCTTTCGGAAGCCGATGCGCAAGAAGCGGCGGAATGGACCGTTCCAAATGGATCAGGGCTGCGATGACCGCACCGACGGTCAGGGGGATGCAGGTGGTGAACAACAAGATCCGACCAGCTCTACGCGATCTGCGGGGGCCGGTCACAGTTTCGGACCTGCGGGTCTTTGGCCGGGAGTTGCGCCGAGCCTCGTGGGTCTCCCGACGCCGTGGCTTACCTCGGTGGGCGATTGCTTTTTCGATCAAGGGGAAGGGGATTTCCGATGCTGTTTGATGTGCCTGTCCTATTGCACCAATTTCCCGGATTAGCGGGAACCGGCACCTGAAATCCGCGCCAGCACCCAGTCGAGCCTTTGTGTGGAAAGCACCCGGCGCAATCCGCCGATCAGGTAGGTCGGGACTGTCACATAATACCGAGCTTTGGGCCGCGGACTCTCCAGGGCGTGGATCAGTCTCTTCAGCACCGCCTCCGGCGGCAGCGTAAAAGGTTGCGCCGGTCCCTTTTTGAGCAGACGCCTTTCGGCGGCGAGATACTGCGCCCGATGTGGACTTTTCTCGACATTGATGTTCTCGCGGAATTTTTCGTAGCCGTTGGCTCGGAATCGGCTCACGATTGGGCCGGGCTCGATCAGGGAGACATGAATGCCGCTTGCTGCGAGCTCCAGGCGCAACGTATCCGTCAGTCCCTCCAGGGCGAACTTGCTTGCCACGTAGGCACCTCGATAGGCCAGGGCGACCAGCCCGAGAATGGAGCTGTTCTGAACGATTCGGCCGTAACCCTGCGCTCGCATGACTGGAATCAGACGGCAGGTCAGGTCATGTGTGCCGAGCAGATTGGTCTCCATCTGGGCGCGCAACACGTCGCGGGACAGATCCTCCACGGCTCCGACTTGTCCGTAGGCGCCGTTGTTGAACAGGGCGTAGAGCTTACCCCCGGTTTCCGACAGCAACAGGTCGACCGCTTCGCGGATACTGGCTGGATCATCCAGGTCCAGGCGCACGGCGTCCAGTCCCTCACCGGATAGGCGTTCCACGTCGTCTTGCTTTCGGGCCGATGCAAACACGCGGTAACCGCGTCGCTTCAAGCCGTGGGCGCAGGCATAGCCGATACCGCTGGAGCAGCCGGTAATCAGGACCACACGCGCATCCTTGTTCGTCATCTGGAATCTCCCGGGTGGCCAGTACCCTAGTCCACCTTATATTGCGGGTCTCTGAGCATGCAATATCAGGTCGAACAGGGTACCAGGGGATTGACCCGCAACGCGGGGAAACAGGGAATTCTTACACAGATCCGTTGAAATCACGCACACACAGCCCCATGAACCTTAAGTTTTCTCAAAAGGTCATTACCGAGGTACGAACATGCCTTTCTACGAATATCGCTGCGAGAATTGTGGCCATGAGATGGAGGCTCTGCAGAAGATCAGCGATTCCCCGCTCGTGGATTGCCCCGAGTGCGCTCAGCCGTCCCTGAAGAAGCTGGTGTCCGCCGCTGGGTTTCGTCTCAAGGGAGGCGGTTGGTATGAGACTGACTTCAAGGGCGGTAAGAAGAAGAATCTGCACGATAGCGGGGAGAAGAAGGAGAGCGGGGAGAAGAAGGACAAGGGTGCGTCCAAGGAAACCGACAAGGGAAAAGCGGGCGGCGAAAAAAAGACCGCTGCCAAGCCTGAGGCCTCCGCCACGGGTTGATGTGCAGTAACCGACACGCGGTGCGGCAATCGATTGGTTGACCAAGATGGCTAGCGCCTGAACCAAGGGGATTGGACGAGTTGAAGCCTAGCTGCTTCGCCGCAATCTCCCCCTCTTTATCTCCGCGGTCGGCTGTGGCCGCGATTTCAACCAAGGGCGTAAACCGGGGCACAAGAGCATGCGAAGCCATTATTGCGGAGACCTGAACAGCGGCCACACCGGACAGGAGGTTACGCTCTGCGGTTGGGTGCACCGCCGGCGTGATCATGGAGGGGTTATCTTCGTCGACCTGCGGGACAGGGAGGGCCTGGTTCAGGTCGTTTTCGATCCGGACCGGCCCGACATCTTTCGGCTTGCGGAGCAAATCCGCAGCGAATACGTTCTTCGGGTGCATGGCCGGGTCAGGCCACGTCCGGAAGGGACCGAGAACAGGGACCTGCCCACCGGCGAGATCGAGGTGCTGGCTCTGGAGCTCGAGGTGCTCAACGACTCGGACACACCGCCAATCCAACTCGACGAGCACGGCCAGGACGCATCCGAGGAGGTGCGCCTGCGTTACCGCTACATCGACCTGCGCCGGCCCGAGATGCAGGAGCGCCTGCGCACGCGAAGCCGTGTTACGAGCGCCATGCGCCGCTTCCTCGACAGCCAGGGCTTTTTGGACGTGGAGACCCCCATACTCACCAAATCCACGCCCGAAGGCGCCCGCGACTATCTGGTGCCCAGCCGGACCTACCCCGGTCAGTTTTTCGCTTTGCCCCAGTCTCCGCAGCTCTTCAAGCAGCTGCTGATGATGTCGGGAATGGATCGCTACTACCAGATCGCCCGTTGCTTTCGGGACGAAGATCTGCGCGCCGACCGCCAGCCCGAGTTCACCCAGCTCGACGTCGAGGTCTCCTTCATGACCGAGGACGAGCTCATGAGGCTCATGGAGACCCTGATTCGAGCGCTGTTCCAAGAGGTCTTGGACGTCGAGCTGCCCGACCCCTTCCCGCGCATGACTTATCGTGAGGCCATGCGCCGCTATGGATCCGACCGCCCGGATCTTCGGGTGACGCTGGAGTTGGTCGACGTGGCCGACCTGATGCAGGACGTGGACTTCAAAGTCTTTGCGGGCCCGGCCAAGGACCCGGAGGGTCGGGTGGTCGCCATGCGTCTGCCCAAGGGCGCCGAGCTCAGCCGCAAGGAGATCGACGACTACACCAAATTCGTTGGCATCTACGGGGCCAGGGGGCTGGCCTACGTCAAGGTCAACGCGTGGGCGGCCAAGGGCCGCGATGGGCTACAGTCGCCCATCCTCAAGTTCCTGCCGGACGCGGCGGTCCAAGGCATCATGGAGCGTACCGGGGCCACGGATGGGGATCTTGTCTTCTTCGGCGCCGACAAGGCCACGGTCGTCAACGAGTCCATGGGCGCCCTGCGGGTGAAGCTGGGCCGGGACCTGGACATGCTCGAAGGGGATTGGCGTCCTCTGTGGGTCGTGGATTTCCCGATGTTCGAGCGGGAGGCGCATACGGGGCGTTGGGTGGCCCTGCATCACCCCTTTACCTCTCCGAAGGATGACCAGATCAGGCTGCTCGAAAGCGATCCGGGGGCCTGCGAATCCCGAGCCTACGATATGGTGCTGAACGGTACCGAGATCGGCGGAGGCTCGATTCGTATCCATCGTGAGACGGTTCAGCGCCAGATCTTCAAGCTCCTCGAGATCAGCGACCAGGAGGCGGACGACCGATTCGGCTTCCTGCTCCAGGCGCTCAAGTTCGGTTGCCCCCCCCACGGCGGCATCGCCTTCGGCCTGGATCGGCTGGTGATGCTGATGACCGGCGCCGGCTCCATTCGTGACGTCATGGCCTTCCCCAAGACCCAGACCGCGGCCTGTCTGCTCACCTCCGCACCTTCGGCGGTGGACCAGGCTCAGCTCAACGAGCTTGCGCTGCGTATCCGGGCCAGACCCTGACTTTGCGGTCCGCGAGATTCGTCGACCCGCTGGCAAGTCCGCGGTCTTGAATTTCCCGGCGAGTGAACGGGACCAGGACCGAGGCGATACTGCCGCGTTTCTCGATCGGCTCGATCTCCCGATTGCGGTGGACACGGGTGTTGTGCACGACCCATTTTGGCTAGGCAGTTCGGCAATCGGCCCCGAATTGCCGAATTTGCTCCATTAACCGCTTAACGTCATCCAAGTCTGTTTCCGGGTTCATGAAGACCAAACGCAGATAACGCTTGTTCGCGAACAGGGTCGAGGTGATGTAGAAATCCCCCTTTGCCAGTATGCGGTTGCGCAGATCGAGCTGCCGCGCATCCGAGCCCGGAGCTCTGAAACAGAGGATATTCGACTCGGGCGCGACAGGTACCTCGACGCCGTCAAGCCCCTTCAGGTAGTCATAGGCCTGAGCGGCCAAGCGGTACTGCCGTTCGACGTAGTGCCCGAGGCCTTCCTCTCCCAGCGTCGCGAGTACCAGGAAGAACCTGAGTCCCATACCGCTTTTGGTGCATTCCACGGCGCGGTGCAGGAAGTCGAATCCCGGTTGCTCTTTGTCGTGGAAGAGATAGCTCGCCTCTTGGTCAAAGGCCTTGTCGATGTGCCTGTGATCGCGAACCAGCAAGGCGGCGCAGACCGATGACGTCCGCATCATCTTGTGTGCATCCCAGGTCACGGAGCTTGCCAGCTCCACGCCATCCATCAGGTGGCGGTAATCCGGAGTCAGCAAAGCAGCGGCACCGTGCGCACTGTCCACATGGAACCAAATGTCCTGGTCCCGACAGAACTCGCCAATGGGACGCAACCGGTCGTAGACACCGACCGCGGTGCTGCAGGCATTGGCGATCAGCGCCAATGGTGTTTTGCCGTCACTGCGAATGCGTGCGAGCGTGTGCGGCAAAGCGCGCGGATCCATGGCGCCACGCGCATCCGTGGGGATGGCATAGATGTTGCCCGTTCCCAGCCCCAGGATGCCGACTGCGCGCTCGATGCTGTAATGGTTATTCCCCGGCGCCATCACCGCGAGCTCGTTTTGATTCCCCCCTTGGTGTCCGGTCCGCCACGCATCCGGACGGATAGCGGTTCGCGCCGTGATCAGCGCCGTCAGATTCGCCAACGAGCCACCGTGGGTCAGTACACCGCCACCGTATCGCCCGCCGGTTTGCCGTCCCGGCTCCAGTGGCGATGGCGTCCAGCCGATCTTTTCCAACATCCAATTGACAACGAAGTATTCGATCGCAGCGGCGCCAGGGCCCATCTCGTAGATGGCCATGGGATTGTTCGTAAGCCCGTCGATCAGCGCTCCGAACCCGGCGGCCTGATGCGGCACGGCCACCTGGTGGCCCATGTAGCCGGGCTGGTGCAGGTTGATGATGGTCTCGAGATAGCGATCCATGAACCGTCGGAGTGCGTCGCCCTCGAGTCCGCCGCGGTGGGCGAACCGCTCGAGCTGCAGATCCTCGATGATGGCCGCCATGGGGCGTTGCTCGAGCACCGGCACGGCGCCCGCGCGTGCGCTCGCGATCTGGCGATCCAGCGCCTCGGCGACGATTTCCAGGTCCGATAGGAATGTCATGAGTCCGCTTGTCTGCGTTTTTTTGCCTTGTGGCCGCCCGGCTTCTTACTCTTCGGTCGCTCCAGCCGCGTGATCTCGAGGCGCTTACCGCACACCCGGGCCTTGCGCAAGTCCTGAAATACGTCGTTGGGCATACCGACGGGCAGGTCGACCAGACTGTACTCCGTATGGATGTCGATATGGCCGATGTGCCGGGAATCCAAGCCGGCCTCGTTGGCGATGGCGCCGACGATGTTGCCGGGCTTGACGTCGTGTTGATGGCCCACCTCGATACGAAACCGCTCCATGCCCTTCGTGGGCCGGGACGGCTGTCCGCGGGGACGCTGCTCGGTCCGTTCGTCGCGCCTGCCTTGCTGGGAACCTCGGCGGGCGGGTTTCGGTTTGTCCGGCTTCAGAAGCAACGGCCGGTCGCCGATTGATATCCTGGCCAGGGCCGCGGCGATCTCCAATGCGGGTACGTCGTGCTCCTGCTGGTATTGCTCCACCAGACCCTGCATGAAATCCAGCTCGCCGGCGGCCAGGGTGTCGCTGATACGCTGCTTGAAGTCCGCGATGCGCTTGTTGTTCACGGTCTCGGTGGAGGGCAGCTCCAGCGGCTCGATCTTCTGCCGCGTCGCCCGCTCGATGGCGTGGAGCATGCGCTGCTCCCGCGGTGCGACAAAGAGGATGGCATCGCCCTGTCGGCCCGCCCGGCCGGTGCGGCCGATGCGGTGGATGTAGGCCTCGGTGTCGTAGGGGATATCGTAATTGACCACATGGCTGATGCGGTCCAGGTCCAGGCCGCGGGCGGCGACATCCGTGGCGACCAGGATGTCCAGCGAGCCCTGCTTCAGCCGCTGGACCATCTGCTCCCGGTGCTGCTGCGCCATGTCGCCGTTGAGCGCGGCGGCCGCGTAACCCCTGGCCTCCAGTCTTGCCGCCAGCTCGGTCGTCGCGGTCTTGGTGCGCACGAACATGAGCAGGGCCTCGAAGGACTCCACCTCCAGGATGCGGGTGAGCGCATCGAGCTTGTGCAGGCCGCTGACCAGCCAGTAGCGCTGGCGGACGGTCTCGGCCGTGGCGGTGCGGGACGCGATGCTGATCTCCCGCGGGTCGTTCAGGTGCCGGCTGGCAATGCGCCGAACCTCCGCGGGCATGGTTGCCGAGAAGAGTGCGATCTGACGTCCGACCGGCGTCTGGCCGAGGATCCATTCCACGTCCTCGATGAAGCCCATGCGCAGCATCTCGTCCGCCTCGTCCAGGACCAGCGCCTGCAGGGCATCGAGCTTCAGGGTCCCCTTGCGCATGTGATCCATTACCCGGCCCGGGGTGCCTACCACCAGGTGCACGCCCCGCTTCAGCTGTCTGATCTGGGCGCCGTACTCCTGACCGCCGTAAACGGGCAGGATGTGAAATCCAGGAAGACGGGAGGCGTAGCGCTGGAAGGCCTCGGCGACCTGGATCGCCAGCTCGCGGGTCGGCGTGAGCACGAGCGTCTGAATCTCCCGACGGTCAATGTCCGTGCGCGCCAGCAGCGGCAGGGCGAAGGCGGCGGTCTTGCCGGTACCTGTGGGGGCGTGCCCCAGCAGATCCAGCCCCTCCAGCAGGTACGGAATGGTCCGGGCCTGGATCGGCGTCGGGGTCTCGTAGCCGACCTCGTCGAGGGTGGTCAGCACCGGCTCGGGCAGGTTCAGGTCGCGGAAGTTGGAAACACCAACTTCGGAATCGGAATCGGACATTGGAGGGGCCTGGTGAGGGGGCAGCCGGATGGCGAAACCGACCAGTATAATGCTAAACTTCTCCTTAACACCAGAACTGA
>JAJDOL010000081.1 GCA_022340195.1 Chromatiaceae bacterium | reverse complement strand
CGGGTCGGGGTCCACCCGGTCGGCACCAGGTCGGCGTCTCGATCTCGATTGCGAGGGAGAGGGGCTGCGGCTTAGACCGCTGTTCAGACATCCCTGCAGCTTCGGCAGCGGAATCGCAGATTGCTCTATAGTCCGCGCTGTCCCTAATTCTGGGATCATGATTCTATGTGCAGGACACTGTGGGTCACCCAAACGCCAGGGGCAAGGCGTGGATAACCATTGATAAAGCAATACGCTTTGTAACACCTATGGAAAGAAGGAAACGAATGTTAGGATCTGCGCTGAAGGAGAGAGCTGGACTCCCCTGACCGCCCGCCCCAGCGCTTGAAGTAGTCGGTTTCGCCTTGCGGCAGCCGCCATAGGGCATGCAAATGTTCAGGTATCAGGACCACAGAAACGATCTTGAACTGCGATTCGCGCCGATATTCCCGGGTGACCGTCCGCAACAGCGAACGGCGGAACGGCGTCTTCCGAATCGGAGCGCTACCCGGGCATACACCGACCGATTCAACTCAAGGGCATCGGCGGGATGATCCCGGCCGCCGACTACAGCTCGTGTACAGCTACCGATCCTTCCCCTAACGCCCGCGCTTGCTCCACCAAGCGCCGATGGTGGGTGAAAAGCACGACCTGTGTCTTGCGCGCAAGCTCGGCCAGGACGCCCAGCGTCGCTTTCGAGCGGTCGTCATCGAAATGCACCAAGATGTCGTCGACGATGAACGGCATCGGCTCCGCGTCCTCGATATATCTTTCCAGCGAGGCGAGACGCAACGCCAGGTACAGCTGGTCCCGGGTGCCCGAGCTCATGCCATCCACATAGACCCGATCCCCATAGGCCTGATCCACATCGGCCTGCTCGTCGTCGGAACGCACCCCGACGAGCACCGGCTCGTCCTTGTCGTTGAAATCGGCACGCAGACTGGCGAAAGATCCCAGCGTGAGCGTCGCAAAGTGCTCGCTGGCGCGCGCGAGCATGGGGCCTTGGTGCTGCCGGCGGTAGCGCTCGATCGCGTCGCGCAGTATGCGTGATGCCAGCTTGACGCGAACAAAACGTTCCGCATTGGACCGGATCTCGACGAGCACCGACTGGGCGCGATCGGCAAGTACAGAGGCCGCGTCGCTGCCGTCCATGAGATCCAATTCTTTCTGCTTTTCGCCCTTCGCCACGGCCAGCTCGGTCTTCCGTGGCTCCAGCTCTGCGTCGATCCGGTCTGCCAAAGACGCGATCTCGCCTGGAAGCTCGTCCGGGTTGGCCGCATCCGCCGCGGCCTCGAGCTCCGCCAGTGTCATGCCTTCACCGTCCTCCCTGAGCTCCTGCTCCAGCGCCTCGATCCTGTCCCCTAACGACTTGTGCTCGGCAGACCTGCGCGCCGCGGCTTCCAGCTCCGAGGCGTCCTTGCAGTGCGCCTCCGTGCACAGGGCCGCCAGTCGCTCGTTCATCGTCTTGCGGGTTGCCCCGGCCTCCTCGATACGTTCCTGCGCCTGTTTCATCTGCTTTTCCAGCTGCTGGCGCCGGATGTCTTCTCTGCGCGCATCGCCGAGCATGCGGGCGAGGCGCACCACCGCGTCCTCCGCAGCCAGATCGGAAAGATCCGGGGCGAGGCGATCCATCAGGCTTGTCACGGCGTCGCGAAACCGGTGCGCGTCCGTATCGATGCCCTGGATCCGAATTCGCAGATTCTCGGCTTCACTCAGCTTGTCGAAGAGGCCCCTGATGTTCTCCAGCGTACCTGCCGCCTCCGCGGGCAGCGCATCGGGTCCCAGACCCATGTCACCGACCGCCGCGTGCCACTGCGCTTTCCAGGTGTCGAGATCGTCGCTCGCCTGCTGCAGCTCGGATCGGGCGCTTGCCATTCGCTCCTCCAGCGCCCCGATCTCCTTGTCCAGGGATTGCCGCTCCCTGGTGCGCTCCTCGAGCCTGGCAGCCAGTGCCTCGCTCTCGACCAGCAGGGCTTCGAGGGATTCCATTGGGGCTACCGTCGCACCGAGTGCGTCGAGCTCGCGGTGCAATGCCTGCGCGTGCTGCCGTCTGGTATCGTCAATGTCGTCGACCCGCCGGCGGAGCTCGTTCAGCTCCGCGACGCGAGTCCGTAGCCGTTCCATCTCGTCCAACCAGGCGTGCATCTCCCGCGCTGGCAGGGGACGAATGCCCGCGGGCGCCCACAAGCGGCTCCACTCGATGTCGAGCTGTTGCCTCTCGTTTTTGCATGCCTCCTGCAGCTGCGCGACCTCCGCGGACCCTGTCCGCGCGTCCGACAAGCTGGCTAGAAGGCTCGCCTGCTTTTGTACCCGCTCCGCCTCGCGCCGGAGGCGGTCTGCCAGCTCGTCGGCTTCGACGACCCGGCTCTCGAAGGCCTCGGGAAGGGCTTGGGTCGGGTCCAGCTCGCGCGCTTCCAGGTCGACGTCCTCGGCATCCAGCCACTGGCGCCGCAGCAGCCCCCAGGCCGTGTCACGCTCGGTACGGACATCGAGCAGCTCCTTCTCCGTCGGCACCGAGCCGGCATGCCGGATCGCCTCCAGGTGCATGCTCGCCGAGCGCTCGGTATTCGAGCAGTCGTCCCGTCTCTCGTCGAGCCGCTGGGAACGCCGATCCAGCTCGGCGTAAGCCTGCTCGAAACGCTCGATGCTCTCGCGCCCCGGCAGCGGCAAGCTCCCGATATCACCGAGTGGCCGGTCAACGAGCGACCCGTGCCAGAGGGCGCCCAGCCGAGACAGGTCTTCCAGGCACTCCGTTTCGCTCGATTCGAGCTGGCTTCTGCCGGATCGCAGGGCTTCATCCAGGTCGCCTTGCTTCCTGGCCAACAGGATTTGCTTTTGCAGTTGCCCCGGCGAGCCGACCTTTGCAAGCGCCTCCCGCGAGGCACAGACCTGCTTCAACCGGGTGTCCGTGTCACGCAGCGCCGATTTGGCGTTGCTCAGGCGTTGCGTCAACGCCTGCCGCTGATTGCCCAACTCCGTGATCCGCACAGACTTGGTCAGGACGTGTCGCAAGCGGTCGGCATCCGCCAGGGAGAGCTCCGGGCGTACGACCTCGAGAAGGACCGCCGCATCCGCCGTCAGCTGACTGCGTTGCGCCTCGAGGTGTGGGCGATCCTGCATCGCCTTGCGGTGGCTGCCCAGCCGAACCTGCAGGTCCTCGATGGTCTCACCGAGCTCCAGCACCTCCGGGCGTACCGCGATCGCCGCCAGCTGTTCCTGCAATCCACCCAAGTTGGCGGCTGCGCCGTTGACGGTCGCCCGGGCGGTTTCCAGTGCGAGGGTTGCAGCCTCACGGCGCGCGCCGAAATCCTCGGCTAGCACCACAACGTCGCCGAGCGCCGCAAGGCGCGCCGAAGATTCGCGCCGCTCGGCGAGCTTTGGCAGCGACCGCTGGATTCGCCGCAGGCGGTGAAGCTCGGCCCTGCACTGCACCAGCTCTTCGTGCACCTGCCCCAGCTCCCGGTCGGTCCGGTCGAGGGCGTGGCGCGCCTGTGCCCAATCACCGGAGGACAGCGACTGCTCCTTGATCCCCTTTTGGAGCAGGGCATGGTCCCTCAGAGCGGCGTTGATGGCTTGCGTCGAGCCCCGCGGCTTGAACAACCCATCGGCCTCGGCTTCCAGCTGCTCCAACACCCCATGCAAGGCCGCGCTGCCCATGGAGGCGGCAAAGATCGCCTGCCCGACTTCGCCTTTCTGCTCGAGGATCTCCTGCCCGCCCCGGACGAGAGCCTCGTGGTCGATGCCGAAGAGTGTCTCGAATACCTCGCTGCTCACCCCGTGCAGGAAGGGCGCGAGCGCGGTTTCATCCAGCTGGTCCCCGCCCGGTGCGAGCAACGTGTTCTTGTTGCCTTTGCGCCGAATCAGGGCCAGCTCGCGGCCGTTCCGATTGCGCAGCCTGCCGCCGACACGCAGGGTCTTGTTGTCGTGCAGAAAGTTGTCGGTGGTGCGCGGGGAGATACCGAACAGCAGCGCCTTGAGCCCTCGCAGCGATGAGCTTTTTCCCGCCTCGTTCGGCCCATAGACGATGTGCAGCCCACCGCCGGAAGAGGCGAGGTCCAGCCGCCGGTCGCTGAAGGGTCCAAAGGCCAGGAGGTTCAGCTCCCGGATCTCCATCAGTCACCCCCCTTCGCGAGCAGACGGTGCATCAGGAGCTCCTTGACATCCTCCAGGACGCCGGTCAGGTACTGCGGATCCCCGGGGTCGTAACCGTCGGTACCGAAGAGCAGCTCCGGTGGCAGCTTCCGGCGCAACGCGGCGACCTCTTCGGCAAGCCCCCGGGTCTCCGCCGCCCCGATCTCCAGCGCGCGGATGGACTGCAGCAGCCCGCCCAGCGCGTCGTCCCGCGCCAGCAGCTCGTCCATGGCGACCGCCGGGCGTGTCTCCACCACGACCTTCTCCAGCCACATGCCCGCCCCGCCGAGACCGGATGCGAGGGCACGGTACTCCTGGATCCAGTGGTCGCTGTCCGTGCGCAGCGTCGAATGCACGCGGCTGCTGCCCTGCAGGATCAAGCGGGCGGCGACAGGTCGACCATCCGATTCCTCGAGGACCTGCCGCAGCGCTCCCCGCACCTGCTCGTAGATCTCGTCGACGGTCGCGCTGTCCGTTACGTCCACGACGCACCGCGCCCAACGCAGTACGTCGAGATACCGGTGCTCGACCGCGCCGACCTCACCATCGTCGATGGTGACCAGGGTGCAGCCCTTGGGGCCGAGCTCGCGGGCGTGGCGTCCTTGGATATTACCCGGAAAGATGATCCAGGGATCCCGGCTGACTACCTCGCGGTTGTGGATGTGGCCCAGTGCCCAGTACTGATAGCCCTTGGAGCGCAAGCCGTCGACGGTGCAGGGCGCGTAGGGCTCGTGGCCCGGCTTGCCATCCAGACAGGTGTGCAGGATCCCGATGTTGAACAGGTGCGGGTCGGCGGGCGGGTAGGCATCGGAGAGATCCTCCCGCACCTCGCGGTTCGCGAAACTCTGCCCATGGACGGCCAGACCCAGCTCTTCGAGCACGACCGTTTCCGGCCTCTTGTCGGAGAACTGGGTGACGTTTTCCGGTAGACGCAGCTGCCTGGTAATCTGGCTGGCCGCGTCGTGGTTGCCTGCGACGAGGAAGACGCGGATGCCCGCGGACTCCAGCCGCCGCATCCGGTCGACGAAAAACAGGCCCGTGTTGTAGTCCTTCCAATCGCCGTCGTAGAGATCGCCGGCAAGCAGCACGCAACTGACTTCCTCTTCGATGGCCAGCTCGATCAGGTTGTCGAAGGCGCGGCGGGTCGCGCTGCGGATCTCCTCGACCGGAGCCCCCTCGTAACGCTCGAGCCCCCGCAGCGGGCTATCGAGGTGGACGTCAGCTGCGTGAATGAATTTCAACGGTTCATCCTTGCGATCGGTCCAGTCTCTCTCGGTAATGGCATGGAAAGCTCCGGGGAGGGTCCGCGGACAGTATATTCAACGCTGAATCGGAGATTCCAGAAACTATCTGCTTCGACTCTGTAGAATCACCCAATAGCTTCAAATCCCGGAGCTCTGTACGAGGAGCATCGCCCAACTAGCCGTGGTCAAACGAAGCGCCGGCGCTGCTGGAGTCGACCGACAAGCGAGGAGGTCAAGATGCGACAACTGTCGTGCCTGATAGTAAGAGGTCTGTTATGTCTGGCGGTAGTCGGCTGCGAGGCCCAAACCGGTCCGGCAAAGATCAGCGGCGACGTTTCGGAGGCCAAGGGCTGGCGCGCTGAAGTGGTGAGCGACGGCCTGAGCCATCCCTGGTCGATGGCATGGCTGCCGGATGGCTCGATGCTGGTTACCGAGCGCACCGGGCGCCTGCGGCTGATCCGCGACGGCGTGCTCGATCCACGCCCGATCTCGGGTTTGCCGCCCGTGCTCGCTTATGGCCAGGGCGGACTGCTCGATGTGGCGCTGCACCCGGACTTCGCCGCCAACCAACTGGTCTACCTGACCTTTTCCATGGGTGATCCGGATGCGAATCGCACCGCCCTCGCCCGCGGGCGTCTGGAGGGACATACCCTGCGGGGAACGGAGATCATCTTCCGCAATGCGGATCCCAAGTCCGGAGGCCAGCATTTCGGGTCCCGGTTGGTCTGGCTGCCGGACGG
>JAJDOL010000004.1 GCA_022340195.1 Chromatiaceae bacterium | reverse complement strand
AGGTTGCGACCGCTGCGGCCCACCGGTGGCCGCCCTTCCTCATAGACCCAGAGCACGTAGGTCCCGTCCCTTTTTGCCTCCGGTCCCTTATAGGTGCCTATGTACTCACCGGCCGTAAAGGCCTTGCGTGCAAAACAACCTGTTCCATGAATCGGCGAGCGCGTCCTGTAGACCCTGTCCCGCAGTCTTTCTGAGGCTTGACTTTCCATCTGAACTACCGCCTCTAACCCTGCCCCCAGACGCATGGGTGGAACACCGAGATTCCGAGTGGAGAATGCGGAGATGTCAAAGTCGAACTAAAGCCCCGCGCCGCTCCGCGCAACCCGAGATGCTCTGCGACTATTCAAACGGGGCACTGAGCTGGCAAACTAGCCGCTTACTACCTATTTAACTTATCGGCCACAACAGTAGGGAGGTCAGCGGATTCCATGAACGACTCCGTGAAATACCTGCTCGACGAGCAGGACATACCCAAGTATTGGTACAACATCAACGCCGACCTGCCCGAGCCCTTACCCCCGGTCCTGCATCCAGGCACCAACAAGCCTATCACGCCCGATGATCTGGCCATCATCTTCCCGCGCACGGTCATCGAGCAGGAGATGAGCACCGACCGGGAGATCGAGATACCCGAGCCGGTTCGCAACGTCCTGCGTCAGTGGCGCCCCTCCCCCCTGTTCCGGGCTCGACGCCTGGAGAAGGCACTCGCCACACCGGCCAGAATCTATTACAAGTATGAAGGCGTCAGCCCCGCCGGCAGCCATAAGCCGAACACGGCGATCGCACAGGCCTTCTACAACAAGCAAGAGGGTGTCAAGCGCATCACGACCGAAACGGGGGCCGGCCAGTGGGGCTCATCCCTAGCCCTGGCCGGTGCTATGTTCGGGCTGGAAATCGAGGTTTACATGGTCAAGGTGAGCTTCGAGCAGAAGCCGTATCGGCGAGCCTTCATGGAGAGCTTCGGCGCCACCTGCATTGCCAGCCCGAGCGATACGACGAAATCGGGACGCGCCGTACTGAGAGAGCGTCCGGACAGCACCGGGAGCCTCGGCATTGCTATCGGCGAGGCCGTGGAGATGGCCGCCAAGCGGGACGACACCAAGTATGCACTCGGCAGTGTGCTCAACCATGTACTGCTGCATCAAACCGTGATCGGACTCGAGGCCCAAAAACAGCTCGATATGGCGGGCGACTTTCCCGACATGGTGATCGGCTGCACGGGCGGCGGCAGTAATTTCGCCGGCATCGCCTTCCCCTTCCTTCGGGACCGGCTACGCGGCGAGAACGACGTCGAATTCATCGCCGTTGAGCCTTCGGCCTGCCCTACCCTGACCAAAGGCAAGTTTGCTTACGATTTTGGGGACACCGCACATCTAACCCCATTGGTGAAGATGTACACCCTCGGCTCCGGCTTCGTTCCACCGGGTTTCCACGCCGGCGGCCTACGCTATCATGGCATGGCGCCCCAGATCAGCCACCTGACCGACCTCGGTTTCATCGATCCCAGATCCTATAATCAGCTCGAGTGCTTCGCCGCCGGCCTTCAATTCGCCAAGGCCGAGGGCATCATCCCAGCCCCGGAGGCTAACCACGCCGTCAAGGCCGCAATCCACGAAGCAGAGAAGTGCCGCGAATCAGGGCAGAGCAAGACCATCCTCTTTAATCTGTGTGGGCATGGACATTTCGATATGCAGGCCTATACGGACTACCTGGCAGGCAAGCTCGAGGACCTGATCTGCGACGAGGGCGAGGTGGCAATGGCCCTGGCCGGTCTGCCCTCGGTCGCTTGAAGCACACGCCGCCGATCTCCAGGACACGAGATCTGAGCCGCAAAGGTACCTTTGCGGTTCAAACACAGAGCTTTCGCTACTGGCAAGCCTCGAAGAAGGCGTTGGTCATTGCCTTTTCACACTCGGCGCCGGTTGGTGTCAACGCTTGGGGATCCGCGCTCTGAAGTCGCTCATCCGACTCCATCTGAAGAAGCTGACGCGCGGGATTACAGGCCTTGCCAGACTCGCATTGGTTAGAGTCCCCACATACCCTGTCCACGAGCTTCTTGCAAGCGGTATGCTGTTCCGTTGGCGTCGAGGCCGCACAGGCGGGGAAGGCCGGGTTTGAAAGTGCACTCTGACACTCGCTGCTCGAAGGAGTATACGGCCAAGGACCGACACCGACCGGCGCTCGGCGCTGCTGCTCCCGCTCCATGCTGAGCAATTGGCGCGCCAAAACGCAGGGTTGAGTGCGCGAGCACTCGTTGTCGAAGCCGCACACCTTGCGAACCAGCTGATCACAAAAACGTTCGCGCATACTGGGCTCCGAACCAGGCTCCCCAATCCAGCTGTTCATCATCGACTCGGTCGGTACTGCCTGACCATCGCGAACGATAACCACTGAACCGTCATCCAACCTATGGGTACCGTTCCACAAGGGTGCAACGCCACCATTGAAATAGCGCATAGCGCGGCGGGAGCCGGGATCCACCTTCAGCACGCTGCCATCCTGAAGGGTACCAGTCCAGGAACCTGCTCCCACCTGCCCGGTCATCGCCAGGAGGAGCAAGGCAACCAGAAACAGACAAGACCAACTCGCTCGGAGTGCTCGCTGAGAGAAAATCGACAATGCAATCATGACGGGCGGATAAAAAAAGCGCAATTGCAATGGGTGAAATCGGAAGCCAAGCATAACAAATCCGAATCGGACTGTTACAGCGAGAGGATGGGGAAAGTCGATTGGAGATTCGGAATCCCTCCCGCCTCAATCTAGCGCCGCTTCGCCGAAATCGAAGCACAGCTCCTCCGATGGGAGCTGAAGAAAGTTTCCCTGTACGAAGTCGACGCCACAAGCGAACACGCGCGCTATTGCCTGGGGATCCTCGATTCCGGCGACTATGACCTGGACTTCGCGCTCATGCAGGCGCTCGATGAATTGCGTCAAACGCGGCGCATCCAGCGCCCCGGCGTCCGGCAGCGGGATACGCACCAAAGCAATACCCAGCTCGCCAATCAGGTCCAATACCCGCAAATCCTCTTCGGAAAGATTCAAACAGGTCTTGACGGCCAATCGTCGCAACTCCCGGAAGCGTATGGACCCGATCTCCCTATTGTCAGAAAGGGTGTCGAGCGAGACCTGTAGGATCGGTGGCCCTTTGATGAGATCGCGAGCGACGATCTGGCTCCGGAACCAGGGAATGAACTCGTCCGAGCCGAGTGTTTCCATTGTCTGCCACACGAACAGCCGAAGTCGCCGCTGCCCATTGGCCTCCTCCTCGAGACGGTCCAACGCGTGCTCCATCACCCAGCGATCAACGGCGGGCATCAGGCGCGCGCGTCGCGCGGCGGGGAGAAAATCCAAGGCCGAGACATACTCGCCATCCGGTGCCCTGAGACGCAGGCTTGTCTCATAGCGCTCGCCCTTTTCTCCCCTCAGGGTCATTATGGGCTGATATACAAGATGGAAGCCGTCGCAACGTAGCGCCTCTTCGACCAGCGCGACCAACGGCACATCGCGCTCGGAATCGGATCCGTCGGGTACCAATGGTTGGTACACCCCGATTCCGCCATCGTCTTGTTCGCTCGCCTGGGCGCAGGCCTTCTCGGCACGGGAGATCAAGGTCAGGGCGTTATCCGCCAGCGGATGAAAGCATCCTATCCCGATATACACCGGAGTCGACGATTCAGATACGACCGATGCAAGCTCTGCTCGCAGGACCTTCGCCAGCGCAAACAGCGCGTCGTTGGTCTCGCGCCTTGCGAGCACAGCCAAGCGCATGTTGCCGCATCGGACTGCACACTCTCCGGCTCCCAGGCTCTTTCTGAGTCGACTCGTAAGCTCCTCCATGATGCTCTCGACCCGAACCGGGGCGATTGGATCGGTTTTCGCCTCTGGCGGTCCAAGCGCGATCATCAGCACGCCGTCTCCAGGTCCTTGCTCGTCTCCCCGCACAATCGACGCGTCCAAACGCCTCAGGAATGCGGACCAGCTCAGCAGACCCGTGATTTGGTTGTGCTCGAGTCTCGATTTTTGCTGTCCTATCCGCTTTCGGTGCCTGTCGATTCCCTGGCGCACGACCTCGATCAAGCGCTGCGGGCGAACGGGCTTTGCGATGAAGTCGTTGCCACCCACTCTGAGCGCGTCCATTTGCTTATCCGTATCCAGCTCTGAGGACAGGAAAACTACCGGCGTATCGCCGAGCTCGTCATGCTCGCGTATGAGGGTCGTCAACTCGATCCCGTCCGCCCCGGGCATGTGCAGATCCATCAGAACGAGATTCGGGCGGAACTCCTCGAGGACCGCGAGCACGCGAAGTGCATCATCGGCGATACGGACCTGCATTCCCGCACTCTCCAGAACGCGAGCGGCAAAAACGCTCGCGATTGCCTGGTCATCGACGACCAAGACGCGGAGGTTGCTGGAAGTTGCGGCGCAACTGAGATCGAGGAGCCGAGCGGCTAATTCGTCCACTGCTACCGGGCTCAGGAAGAACGCCTCCGCACCCGCCCGCAGCGCCTGAAGCCGCAAGTCGATCTCGCTGGAATGGGCAACGCAGACCAGCATCGGCCGTCCGCCGCAAATCCGGTCTAGATCATCCATCAGCGCAGAAAGTGCGCGGTCCCGTAGCAGTGTCCTCGTGTCAACCACCAGGACATTCTCCGACGCCGGCCCCATGCCCGCAGCAAGGGCATCGACATCCGCGAAACGGCGTACGTCCAGGTTCTTGGTGGAAAGATACTCGGAAATCGCATCGAAGAGCTTAGCATCCTCGCTCAAGAGGGCGATGCGTTTCGGCATCCGTTCCGTAGGTTCCATGATGGTCGTCTCCTGTCCGTCAGCGTCCTAATCCCATGCAAATGGTGTCTGTTATCTTAGGTGAAAATCGGGAAAGACACCAAACCTTTGCTCATGTGCTCGGCGCAAAGCTTCGGTCTGTTCCATGAAGCGGATCGGTCGCATCCTCGAGACCGGTCCCCTTGCGTTCCCGGTGCGCTAGGCGCCTTACTAATCGACTCGGCCCCACTCTCTATATTCTCTATGCCCTCGTCCCGGGCGTCTATAATGCCGAGCTTGGCACTGCACCTTGGCAAAGATCTCGAGACACAAGCACCCATGCTGGAGAAAAACTACGACCCCCAGACCCTGGAGAGAGATTGGTACAGGACCTGGGAAGAAAAGAGCTACTTCGCCCCGGCCGAAACGGCGGACGGCAAAGACAGCTACTGCATCATGATCCCGCCGCCAAACGTAACCGGCAGCCTGCACATGGGGCATGCATTCCAGGACACCATCATGGACGCCCTGATCCGCTATCACCGCATGAAGGGGGAGCCGACGCTCTGGCAGGCGGGCACCGACCACGCAGGCATAGCGACCCAGATGGTGGTCGAGCGCCTGATAAACGCCGAAGGCAAGACCCGCCACGACTTCGGTCGGGACGCCTTCACCGAGCGTGTTTGGGCCTGGAAGGCAGAGTCCGGCGGCACGATAACGCGCCAGCTGCGGCGTATGGGCGCTTCTCTGGACTGGAGACACGAGCGCTTCACCATGGACGACGGCCTCTCCAACGCGGTGCGTGAGGTCTTCGTGCGCCTTTTCGAAGAAGGCCTCATTTACCGCGGCAAGCGTCTGGTCAATTGGGACCCGGTGCTGCACACGGCCGTCTCGGACCTGGAGGTTCTGTCCGAAGAGGAGAGCGGCCACATGTGGGACATGCGCTACCCGCTCACCAACGGCCAGGGGCACATGGTGGTCTCCACCACACGCCCGGAGACCATGTTGGGCGACTGCGCGGTGGCCGTCAATCCGGGGGACGAGCGCTACCGGCGCCTGATCGGCGAGTTCGTGGAGCTGCCCCTGACCGGCCGGCGCATTCCCATCATCGCCGACGAGCACGCCGATCCGGAATTCGGCACCGGCTGCGTCAAGATAACGCCCGCCCACGACTTCAACGATCACGAGGTCTGGCTCCGCCACCGCGACGAAACCGCCATCGCCGAACAGGCCCACGGCGGACTCATCAATATCTTCACCCCGGACGCGGCCATCCGCGAGAACCTGCCGGAGGAGGGCGAGCTCATACCTGCCGCCTACGCCGGTCTCGATCGTTACGATGCTCGCCGGCGCATCCTCGACGACCTGACGGACCTCGGCCTGCTCGCACGTGTGAAGGACCACCGGTTGCAAACACCCAGGGGCGACCGCTCCGGAGCCGTCATCGAGCCGTACCTTACCGACCAGTGGTACGTCAAGATCAAACCCCTGGCCGCTCCGGCCATCGCCGCCGTGGCGGACGGGCGCATCCGCTTCGTGCCCGACAACTGGAAGAACACCTACTTCGAATGGATGCGCAACATCCAGGACTGGTGCATCAGCCGCCAGATCTGGTGGGGCCACCGCATCCCCGCCTGGTACGACGACAAGGGCAACATCTATGTGGGCCGCTCGGAGCAGGAGGTGCGCGAGCGCCACGGCCTGGGCCCCGACTTCCCCCTGAAGCAGGACCCGGACGTGCTCGATACCTGGTTCAGCTCCGCCCTCTGGCCCTTCTCGACCCTGGGCTGGCCCGAGCAAACCGAACGTCTAAAGCTCTTCTATCCCACCTCCGTCCTGGTCACCGGGTTCGACATCATCTTCTTCTGGGTCGCCCGCATGATCATGATGGGGCTCAAGTTCATGGGGGACGTTCCCTTCCGCGAGGTCTACATACACGGCTTGGTGCGGGATGTGCACGGGGACAAGATGTCCAAGTCCAAGGGCAATGTGCTCGACCCCATCGATCTGATCGACGGCATCGAGCTGGAGCCCCTGGTCGAAAAGCGCATCAAGGGCATGATGCAGCCCCACCTGGCCGATAAGATCGCCAAAATGACGCGCAAGGACTATCCACAAGGGATTCCCGGATTCGGAACGGACGCCCTGCGCTTCACCTTCGCTGCACTCGCCTCTACCGGTCGCGATATCAAATTCGATCTGGGCAGGATCGAGGGCTACCGCAACTTCTGCAACAAGCTGTGGAATGCCTCACGCTATGTGCTTATGAACACCGAGGGGCATGACTGCGGACAGTCCGGCGACGACATCCAGCTCAGCGCCGCAGACCGCTGGATCCGCTCCCGTTTACAGAGTGCTATCGTCTCAGTCAACGAGGCCGTTGCCGGGTACCGCTTCGACCGTGCTGCTCAGGCCATCTACGACTTCACCTGGAACGCATTCTGCGACTGGTACCTGGAGCTGTCCAAGCCCGTTCTCAACGACGCGCACACCTCGCCCGCCGCCAAGCGCGGAACCCGCCGTACACTCGTACAGACCCTGGAGACCCTGCTGCGCCTCGCCCACCCCATCATGCCCTTCATAACCGAGGAGATCTGGCAAAAGGTCAAGCCTCTGGCCGCAGTCGAAGGGGAAACAATCATGCTCGCCACTTTTCCCGTTCCCGATGCCGACCTTGCGGACGAGCAGGCAGAGGCGGAGGTGGGATGGGCAATGCAGTTTATCCTGGGCATGCGGCGGATCAAAGGCGAAATGAACATTCCACCGGGCAAGCCCCTACCCGTCCTGCTGCAAAACGCATCCGACCAGGACCTGTCGTTACTGGAGGCGAGCCGAAAATATCTGGACTTCCTCGCCCGCACGGAATCCATCCGCGTTCTCGCACCCCAAGAGCAGGCGCCGGAGTCCGCCATCGCCCTCGTCGGCGAGATGAAGGTGCTCATCCCCATGGCAGGACTCATCGACAAGGAAGCGGAGCTGGCGCGCCTCGGCAAAGAGATCGGCAAGCTTCAGACTGATTTGGACAGGGCGGAAAACAAGCTCGCCAACCCGAATTTCGTGAACAAGGCTCCACCGGCGGTGGTGCAGAAGGAGCGCGACAGAATAGCGGAGCAGAAGGCAGCCATGGAAAAGCTCGAGGAGCAGGCGGAGAAAATCCGAGCACTGTAACTCCACCGGGGGACGACGGGCTTGATGCCCTGCTAACCTTGGTCGAGAGAAGGCGGGGGCAACGACAAGTGTGCTGGCAAAGGATTTCGCAGAAAGCGGCTCAGGGAATGCAACTGGGGAAATCCGACTCCGGGTTTGGCTCGCGCGTGAGTGGGGCCTCGTATGTGCTGCTTCGGGATTCTCCCACGGGCCTGCGGGCTGGGTGAGCTTGCAAACCCCAACGAGCAGGCCAGCCGGCACAGACGCTGGGGTTCGCCCCTCATCCGGAGGCGTTTACTCCTTCTTTTCGCCCTCGCCTTCGTCCTCGATCTCTTTTTCAGCCTTCATGTTTGTAGCTACGCAATTGGCCATATACCCCGCAAGCTTATCCGCTGCCACACCCTCCTTCATCGCCTCCTGTTGACAGTAATTCTCGACCTCTTCCCTATCGGCGAAAGCGGAGGCGGCCAGGGGAGTCAAAGCAACGGCAGCGACCGCGAGCGTTGAGATTGTGTACTTGGTCATAAGTCATCTCCAAGAATAACGAACCTCGTTTAACATTGACATCGCCGCTCTCGGCCCGCAATCCCAGCGCACTGAATTGCGAAATTTCCTATTTGCGAAGGGTAAGCTCCGCCGTAATCGGCTCCACTTCCTTTATGTTCGAGTCGACACGGTAGAAGTACAGCAACTCGTCCGGATGTGGAAAAGACATTGCTTGACCTCTCTCTTAATATGGGGTCGGGGGTAACACTCGTGACGGTCAGCTTTCCCGGCGATACGGGCGTCATGCAGGATCCGCGGTGTCTAGTCCTCGCCAAAACCCTCGCGCAGCTTCGCCTCCTGTTCTTTAGTCAGGTTGGATTTGATCAGCGTGCCAATATGGCCTTTGAGCTCATCCTCAACCTTATCCAGCGTTACCTGCCCGGTAAGCAAGAACAAGGCAGATGTCCCCTCCGTTACCTGGTCACGAACCGATTTTATGAAGTCGTCGTCAACGCCGTAGTCGCCAAAATGTCCTGCCAGGGCTCCCATTGCTGCACCCACGGCCATGCCGAAAAAAGGAACGAAAAACAGCAACCCGAAGAGCATTCCCCAGAAAGCGCCGTTGAGTGCCCCGACCCCGGCCAGGTTGACTGCCTGTTTGGTTTTTGGCTTCTTTTTTCCTTGCGGCCATTCGACACTGGCGGCATCTGCGATTTCAATGAGATGCTGCTTTTTCAGGGTAACTATTCGGTATATCCATCCCGAGAAAAATCAACGCGCAAGCGTCTTGCGGAAGCGCCG
>JAJDOL010000368.1 GCA_022340195.1 Chromatiaceae bacterium | reverse complement strand
GTCGGCGTGGAGTTGGACACCTTGGCCGATTTTTTTCTTCTCAGCGCGTACAACGGCCGGATTCGCGAGCAGGTCGTCCACTTCCGATCGGTGGGCGAGGCCGTAGCCGCGCTCGAGCAGGGAGAGCTTGCCGGTGTCGTCGGTCCGCGCAGCGAGGTCGAGTACGCGTTGGGTGAGGCGCGAGAGGGCTTCCGGGTCCGTCCGATCCAGACGCGCGGCCTGCGCGGCAGCGGATGGGATCTGGGCGCTGCGGTCAAACAGGGTAACGAGCATCTCGCCACGGCGATATCGGAGAGCATGAAGGCGCTGCGAGAAGCAGGCTCGATCCAGGAAATCTTTGCTCGTAACGATTCCACCTACATAAGGCCGCTTCGAGCAGACCCGTTGGAGCGCGGAAGCGGTTCGCTGGCTGCCTCGCGCAACTGAACGGAACGAAGGCGCCCAACTCGATACTCATCCCGCGAAGGTTCCGCCATGCACTGACCGGGACGGGTCGGCTCCGCAGGAGCTTTGCTCAATGTCGCTAGCACTCGATCCCTCTCGCCCCGAGGATGCTTTTGCCTGGGTCGAACGATGGTCGCTTTCCGTGGGGAGGGAGTCTGTACCGCTAACCGTCGCGGGAGGGCGTGTCTTAGCCCGAGAGTTATCCTGCCTGAAGGATATCCCCGCCCATGCCTCTTGTGCCTGCGCTGGCTATGCGCTGCAGGCAGCCGATACGACCGGCGCCGGCGCCTATAACCCATTGCCGCTGTTGCTGGAAGCTGAAGCTGGACCGATCGAGCATGGCCGCGCACTGAGGGTAGCCGATGGTGATCCGCTTCCGGCCGGCGCCGATGCTGTGCTCCTCTGCGAACAGGCTACCCGGTTCGAGCGCTCCATCGAGGTGACGAGTACTCTGGCCCCTGGGGATGGGGTCTTATTGCCCGGCATGGAATGTCGTAAGGACGATGAGTTGCTGCAGGCACACCGAAGACTGCGTCCCCAAGATCTAGCGCTTTTAGGGATGGCTGGCGTGAAGGAAGTACAGGTCCGGCCCTTGGCACGGGTTCGCGTCACCGTCGCGCATCGTTCTGCCGCCGACGTCTTGATTCCAATGCTGACGGCCCTGATTGGGCGCGACGGTGGCTCGTTGCTCCCTCTGCAAGGGGCCTCGCAACAAACCAATATGATCAGCGCACTGCGTGAGCCTGGCGCCGATTTGATCCTTGTGGCAGGCGGTACCGGCTACGAGGAAGACGACAACGCACTACAAGCGCTTCAGCACTGCGGTGAAATCGACATCAATGGCGTCTGTATTCACCCCGGAACCGGCACCGTGCTCGGTCAGGTCGATACCGTACCTGTGGCGCTCCTGCCAGGCTCTGCGCTGGCCTGCCTGTGCGCCTATGATCTGATCGCGGCGAGATTGCTGCGCCGGCTGAGCGGCAAGCAAGCACCTTGGCCGTACCGCCGGCGCAGGATGGCGCTCACCCGTAAGCTTGCTTCCGCTATTGGACGCCTGGAGGTGGCGAGGGTGGCCGTGGACGGAGACCGCGCCGAGCCGATCGCTACGGCTGAGGGTCGCGTATTGAGCACCGCCGTAAGGGCAGACGGCTTTGTGCTGATACCCGCACAGAGCGAGGGTTACGCGCAGGAGAGCCTGGTCGATGTGCACTTGTACGACGAGTATGACTAGTACCCCGTGCCACCTTATTTTGCATGTTCAGAGCCCCCCGTATGCGCCAAGGCAAGGCACAGCCCGCAGGGAATAGCGGGCTCTATTTTCAAGGGCTGTAACGCCGCATTGGCGCATTCGGGGGGCTCCCTGCGGGCAAGGCGAGAAGCGGCCATCTACGGCGTTGCACGAGCTTGAAATAGGGGTGGCAATTCCTGCGGTCGTGCGCCTTGTATCTGACCGCTTCTCGCCTTGCTGAAAACGCAACATAAGGTGAAACGAGGTACTAGGTCGAGCAGATAGAGAAGCCAGATGGTAGATGCACAATCTTTGATGGCGAAGCGTACGGCTGCTAGCCAGCGGCAATTCTTGAACGTCACCACCGCGGTAGAGGCGATGCAGCGGTTCCATGAGGCTCTACGGCCGGAACCGCTTGGTATCGAGCAGGTCCCGCTAGCGCAGGCACTGGGGCGGGTTGTAGCGGAGAGCATCGAATCTCCCGTGGATGTGCCCGGATTCGATCGCGCCAATGTCGACGGCTTCGCGTTGCGCGCGCTGGATACCCTCGGCGCGCGGGACGGCTCGCCGCGCCTGTTGCTGCTCACAGATGAAGTGATTACGCCGGGGCACACGCCCAAGACCGCGGTCGTAGAGGGCCATGCCACGGTGATTGCCACCGGAGGCATGGTGCCGCGCGGGGCGGATGCCGTAGTGCTAGTGGAACATACCGAGCTGGTCGCGGGGGAAGGACCGCAGCGCGTGCAGATCAGCAAGGCCCTGCCCGCCGGCAGCTTCATTACCTTTGCCGGCACCGATATAGGCCGCGGGGAGACCATCCTGCGGGCGGGGCAGATTCTGAGCTCGCGGGAGCTGGGCCTGCTGGCCGCGGTTGGGAAGGCCCAGGTCCCCGTGCATCGTCGACCCCGTGTCGCCGTAATCTCCACCGGGGACGAGCTGGTCCAGCCGGGACAGCCGCCCAAGACGGGGGGGGTATACGATTCCAACGGCGTGATCGTCGCCGCGGCGGTCGAAGAGCTCGGCTGCGAAGCGGTTCGCCTCGGCGCGGTCAGCGACGACCGGGAGCAACAACGCGAACGGCTTGCCAGGGGCCTCGAGTACGATGCGGTGATCCTCTCGGGCGGCACCTCAAAGGGGGTTGGAGACATCTGCTACGAGGTCGTAAGCGAGTTGTCCGATCCGGGGGTCGTGGTGCATGGCGTAGCCGTCAAACCCGGCAAGCCGCTATGCTTGGCGGCAACGGGGAAGAAGCCCGTCGTGATCCTGCCGGGCTTCCCCACCTCGGCTATCTTCACCTTCCACCAGTTCGTTGCCCCGATGTTGCGGCTGCTCGCGGGCATGCCCGCGCAGACCCACGAGCAGGTTCGGGCCGAGCTCCCGATGCGGGTCAGCTCCGAGTCCGGTCGCACCGAATTCATGATGGTTGGCTTGTTACGCGCTGACGGCGGCTACGCTGCCTACCCGATCGGCAAGGGCTCAGGGGCGGTCACCGCCTTCAGCAAGGCCGATGGCTTTATTCGCATCGGGGCTCAAACCGAGCAGCTCCCTGCAGGCACACCCGTGACCGTGCATCTGCTTTCACGCCGCCTGGCTCCCGCCGATCTGGTCACTATCGGCTCCCACTGTGTCGGTCTCGATTATCTGCTGCAACGCCTTCACCGCGAAGGGATTACGACCAAGTCCATGCATGTGGGGAGCCAGGGCGGCCTATCCGCGGCCCGCCGTGGAGAATGCGATATCGCGGGCGTTCATCTCATGGACCCGGCGACGGGCGAGTACAACCGGCCTTTTCTCAGCGAAGGCACGCAGTTACTGAAGGGCTACCAGCGGATGCAGGGGGTCGTGTTTCGGCACGACGACCCGCGTTTCCACGACGCTGCCACGGCGCAGGAAGCCACAACGGCGGCCCTCGCCGATCCGGACTGCATTATGGTCAACCGTAATGCCGGTAGCGGTACGCGGGTGCTGATCGACCAACTGCTCGGCGGCACACAACCATGCGGATACGCAGTGCAGACAAAGTCCCACAACGCCGTCGCCACCGCCGTTGCCCAGGGACGTGCCGACTGGGGCATCGCGATCGCTCCCGTGGCGCGCATGTACGATCTCAAGTTTCTGCCACTGCAGGAAGAACACTATGATTTCGCCATTCCGGTATCGCGTTGGGAACGATCCGCTACCCAGCGGTTTGCGGCTTTACTGCGGGAGCCAGAGACGAAACAGGGGTTGGAACGTCTGGGATTTCGTGTACAGGATGAGACCGGCTGAATGCAACCGGCCCCAACCTGGATTTCGGCGAGAAGCTACCCGAACGCTGCGACCCTGCAATGAACCGCGATTACCTTCGAATTGGACAACAGATGGCGATGGCCTTGGGTCACCCGACGGTCGCCGGACTCTATCTACCGGATCCCGTCCCTGACGAGACCTTTCGCGACAGATTCGGGTTCGTCTTTCTTTCCGATGGAAGCGTCGCTCCCTTCTACGTCAGCATGGGCGACATACTGCGAACCCTGTGGGCGCGCTATCCGCAGCCGCGGGATTACGTCGGCGACACGTTGGAGCTGTTACAGGGGTTCATGGCGCAGGATCTGGCGACCCGAGCGCTGGCCCTGGGCGTCTATAATGCATTGAGTGCCGCCCTGATCAGCGGTTCGGGCTTCGCCCTAGCAAAACACGTGCCGATATCCGGACTCGACGACGTGCGGCCGGAGGCTTCCGTGGGGATGGTGGGATATTTTTGCCCGCTCGTGGACAAACTGATCGAGCGCGGCTGCGACGTCGTCATCCTGGAGCTCGCACCGGAACGGGTCTCGCCGCGGACGGATGTAACCGTAACCCGAAAGCCGCAAGACCTGCGTGATTGCCAGTTGGTGTTGTGCACGGCGTCCGTATTGATTAACGATACCCTGGAGGATCTGCTGGAGGTCGTTTCCTCGTCCGCCAGATTCGAGGTCATCGGGCCGAGTGGAAGCGGTTTGCCCGATCCCTTGTTCGCTCGCGGCGTGGCGAAGGTGGGTGGGGTCCGTTTCGCGGATAAGGATGGCTTGCTCGAGCGACTAAGCCGGAGTGAATCCTGGGGTACCACGGGGTGTAAGTATCAACTCAGCGCCGCGAGCTATCCGGGATTTGACCGCCTGGTAAGGATGCTACGTCAGTAAATCGCAGTGCGAACCCCGGCCACGCGAAGTGCCACCAGCACTGTGTCGGCTTGGTGTGCGGTCAAGCGGATTCGTCGCGCACCGGTGAAGAACCGGTGCCGATCGAGATGCATCTGCTCGATTTCGAAGGTGCATTGCATGCCGGTTAATGCGGCTCGAATCATCCCTGCGATCAAGCCATCCGATGAATTGACGAAATAGAGAAAGCCATTACCGCGGTCGAACAGCACGCGTCGGCTGTCAAGATGGTAAAAGATCTCATTGGCGTTTTGTACCGACGGGATCGCACGATCCTGCCTGGTACAGGCCAATACCGTCGTTTGGCTGACTGGACCGACTCCACCGGGCATAGCGGCTTAAACCGAGGCTAGTACTCCGTCAAGGGGCTAGTGCTGAGACCATCAATACCTCCTTGACGGAGTACCATTGGCTGCAGGACGCTGCCTAAGCGATGTTTAGGAAGCCTGACCCACGTCTACGAACGCTTCCATGATCTCGTGCGGGTTCCGCATCAGCTTCTCCTTCCAATTTCCGAGACGCCGGCGAGTCTGGATCAACCCGCGGATCGCGCCTACATGCTGGGTATTACCGATCGTAATGGCACCGATCAAGATATCCCCCTCAAAGCATAGGCGCGTATAGAGAAAATGCTCCTCATCGACGGATTCGACGTTGTCCTCGCCTTCCCGACCTTTCCACAGACCAAAGGTGTGCGAGATCAATCCAACGGTATCGAGCACATTCATACCGAGGCTGCCGCGATAGGGTACGTCGTTGCCGGTCATGTTAAGGGCTGCCACACGGCCGTGCTCTGTGGCCGTAGGCTGCAGGGCGTGCACGACCCACTCACCGGTCGAGAAGTCGCGCCCCTGGGCGACGTCCCCCGCCGCATAGATGCCGGGCACGGTGGTCCGCATGCGGTCGTCAATGATGATTCCTTCGTCGATCTCGGCGCCGGTCCCTTCCAAGAAGGAGACGTTCGGGCGCACACCCGTAGCGATGATGATCAGGTCGGCATCCAGGGTCTGATTGTCCATGACCAGCCGCGGACCGCGATGCGAGAAAAACGGCAGCCTTCGAGCGGGCTTGATCTCCTTGGTGCGCCCCTGGGTGATGACGTTGACTCCCTTGGTCTCCAGCCAGCGTTGCAGCATTCTGCTCCCGACGGGAGTCATCATCGAGCGTAGGATCTGCCCGGATCGGCCGGCGATTACCGATAGCTGTGCCCCGCTTTCCACGAGTGGCTTCATGATTACCCCGGCGACGAAGCCCGCTCCCAGCATCACAACCTTGGTCCCTGGTGTCAGCTTGTCGGCGATGACGCGCGCGTCGTCGAGCGTCCAACAGGTAACACAGCCCTCGTTGTCGGCGCCGGGGATTGGGGGCAGAGTGGGGTGGGACCCAGTGGCTACCAACAGGCGGTCGTATTCCAGCGTGGTGCCGTCGTCCAGATCGACGGCGCCTCCCTGATCGCCGGCATGTACCTTGAGCGCCTTGTTGTTGAGGTAGCGGATGCCGAGATCTTCGAAATGCCCGCGCGATTTGCGCTGGTTGGCACCGTCTTCGTCGATGCGCCCGGTGAGAATATAGGGAATCGCCATGCGGGCATAGGGCTCTCCCGGCTCACCACTGATGAGTGTGACAGCGCCGTTCGGATCCGCCTGTCGCAGGGCCTCGGCAGCCCTGACACCTGCAGGGCCGGCACCAATGATGACGTAATTCATTCGCATCCTCCGCGACGCGGAGCCTGTTCGACTCAGCTACTGTAAGGGTTTTTCCCGGGTTATGATCGCCGACGCCGAACAGGCGTCCCGACCGCCGGCTCATTGCCTTCAGGAAACCGCGCAAACCACCTAGCCACCCGCTACCGGCGGCCAGATCGCCAACACGTCGCCATCACTCAAGGTGCGAGCATCGCGTGCCTTCGGCGGCTGATAGTGGCCATTGAGCAATACAAGGTGGACGAGCCTGCTCGGCAGTCGGTACTGCTCGATCAGGTCACTGACTGTCGTCTCCACCGGCACGTCGAGCGCAAGCTCGTTCCTCGTGCGCGCCTCGGCAGGAAGGAGGTCCGAAAGGGTGGCATAGAGCTTGAGCTTGACTGTCATCTAGCGTACGGAGGTTGCGCCGCCACTTGGCGGTTGTGCGCCGAATGCGACGGCGGAGGCGAGCGACGCCTGCATGATGAGCGTTGGATCACGCAGAAGTTGGTCCTTCCACCGGCCCAGGTGCGTTTTGGTTTGGATGAGCCCGCGCAGCACACCGACGTTGGCGGTATGCCCGACACAGGTCGCGCCGATCAAGACGTCATCCTTGAACTGCAGACTCAGGTAACGATAGTTTTCCTCGTCCACCGTCTCTGCCGTCTCGCCATCGATCACCCCCCACCATTTACCGAAGGAGGATGACACCAGGCCGAGCGTGTCGAGTACATTGATGGTCAGGCTGCCCGGGCAGCGGGTCTCATTGCCGGCCATGTTGAGACCCGCGACGCGGCCCTGTTCGACGGCGTCTGGCTGAATCGCGTTAATAGCCCGCTCTCCGGTGCTGAAGTCGAACGCCTCGGCCACGTCTCCCGCCGCATACACCCCTGGCAGGTTGGTCTGCAATCGCTCATCCACCAGGACCCCCTGGTCGGTGGCGATCCCGCTCCCAGCGAGGAAGGCAATATTCGGCTGAACGCCCGCGGCGCAGATCACCAAGTCGGCCGGCAGGTCGTCACCGCTGTCGAGATGGACGAATACCGACCCTGGGCGCTTCATATCGGGGGTGATCGCCAACACCCTTCGCTCCGTATGAACGCGGATGCCTTTCTTTTGACACCAGTTTCGAATCATGCCGCCGGCGACAGGCGTCATCATGCGCGGAACCATCCGATCGCCCATCTCCACCACGGTCAGGCGTAATCCGCGGTTCCACAGCGCCTGCAGGATGATACAGCCGATGAAGCCCGCCCCGATCTGGACTACGCGTGACTGCGGTTTGGCTCGCGACGTGATCTTGCGCGCGTCTTCGAGGGTCCAACAGGTCTGCACGCCGGGCGCATCGATACCGGAGACAGGTGGCTTGGTCGGTCGTGCGCCCGTCGCGATGAGCAGGGCATCGTACGGCAGGGGCGCGCCGTCATGGAACTTGACCCGCCGCGCCTTGGTGTCGACCGCCTCGGCCTGCGCCGTCATCAGCTTGATGCGCAGACGCTCGAAATGCCCCTTATCCTTTCGCAGATAGGTGCCCTCCTCCTCGATCTCTTCCTGGAGCAGATAGGGAAGCGCCATACGCGAGTAAGGTGGTTCCGGTTCGTTCCCAACCAGGGTAATGTCGGCTTGGGAATCCGACTTGCGGATCGTCTCGGCCGCGACAACCCCTGCCGGACCGTTGCCGAGAATGACATGCCTCATACCCCGCTCCCCATCTTGGATCAACCCGGCGCCGCGGCGCCGAGAGGATTCAAAGCACTTTCCCTTCGCATCGCTAAGGTCGGTACGCGAGCTAAAGGCCCAGACGTTGCAGCGTATCGCCCGTTGGCTCGCCCTCCGGCGTCCAGCCACGGACCTCGTAGTATTCCGGCAACATCTTGTCGATACCGTTTACCAGTCCCTTGGCCGGTCCCACCTGTGCCGGCTCGGTCTTGAGCCGTGGCGGCAGATCATCGTCCTTCTTGGTGAAGCCTGCTGCCAGATTGAACTGGCGCTCCAGATTCCAGATGCGCTCGCCGACGAGGTTCAGCTTGTCGAGCGACCAGTCGCCTTCGCAGGCTGCCTGGAGCTGTGGCTGGATGTCCTCCAAAGTCCAGGCGAAGGTCGTGAACACGCATAGCCCGGAGGAATCGACCACGGCCGTTGCATCCTGAAACGCCTTCACCAACTCGGGCTTGCCGTCGGTGGTAAGGGGATCGGTCTTCATGGGGATGCCCAGCACTTCGGAGGCAACCGTGTAACTGCGCAGGTGACAGGCACCCCGGTTCGAGGTTGCATAGGTAAGACCCATGCCCTGAATGCCGCGCGAATCGTAGGCGGGGAACTCCTGGCCCTTGACCGACATGGACAGCTCGGGATGGCCATAATGCTCGCACATGCGCTTGGAGCCCAGGCCGAGGATCTTGCCAAAACCTTCACCGCGGGCGGTCATCTCCGCCAATTTCGTCATGGCCGTCGTCGAGCCGAAGGGGGCCTGCATTCCAATGTCCGACTCCGTCAACACGCCCATCTCGTACAGCTCCATCGCGGCGCCGACCGTCGCACCGAAGGAGATCGGGTCCATGCCGTCCTCGTTGCAGATCATGTTCGCGTACTGCAGGGCCTCCAAGTCATCCACGCCGTTGGCGGAGCCCAAGGCCCAGGCTGCCTCGTACTCCAGCCCGCCCGAGGCACCCCAGTACTCCGGCTTGGTGGCCACTGTGAAATGTTTCTCGTCGATCTTCGATATGCGCCCGCAGGCGATGGTACAGCCGAAGCAGGCCTGGTTCGTCACCAGCTGCGCTTTGCCGTCGCTCGGACGCGGCTCGTGCATGGCCTCTCCGGAGATCTTCGACGCGCCCTCGAACTGCACCTCGCGGTGGTTGCGCGTCGGCAATGCACCCATCTCGTTGATCACGTTCATCAGCACCTGGGTGCCATAGGTCGGTAGTCCCTGTCCGGTCACCGCGTTGTCCGCCAGGACCTTCTTCTTCTCGAAGGTGACCTTCATGAATTCCTTGGGGTCGGCGACACCGGTGACACCCTTGGTGCCGCGTACGGCGATCGCCTTGAGGTTTTTCGAGCCCATGACCGCGCCGACCCCGGAGCGCCCGGCGGCGCGATGCAGATCGTTCATGATGCCGGCGAACAGCACCTGATTCTCGCCCGCACGACCAATGCAGGAAATCCGAACCAGCGGGTCCTGGTGCTGCTGCTTGATGGTCGCGTCGGTGTGCCAGGCCGTGGTGCCCCAGAGATGGCCGGCGTCACGCAGCTCGGCCTGGTCGTCCTGAATCCAGAGGTAGACCGGCTTTGGTGCCTTGCCTTCGAAGAGAACCATGTCCCAACCAGCCATTTTCAATTCGGCGCCGAAATAGCCGCCGGAGTTCGAACAGGCGATCGCGCCGGTCAGGGCGCCCTTCGTAATGACCGAATAGCGCCCCCCGGTGGAGGCCATGGTGCCGGTGAGCGGACCGGTGGCCCAGATCATCTTGTTGTCGGGTGAGAGTGGATCGACCTTGGGATCGATCTCGGAAACGAGATATTTGGTCGCCAGGCCGCGTTGACCCAGGTATTCCTGTGCCCATTCCATGTTGAGTGGTTCCGAGCTGCAGGTGCCCTTCGCCAAGTCGACGCGGAGAATCTTGCGTGCCCATGCCATGATGCTTTCTCCTAGGGATTCGTGATGTTACGCGCTGGCCTGATTTCCGAGCTTGTCCGCCCACTGACGCATGCGGTCGAGCCCGGTCCAATCGGCGTCGATATAGGTGATGGCTCCCGTTGGGCAGGCCTCGGCGCACGCCGGTTGGCCGCCGCAGAGGTCGCACTTCTGGACCTTGCCGATATCGGCAACGTAATTCACTGTCCCGAAGGGACAGGCAATCGTACAGACCTTGCAGCCCACGCAGATCGCTTCCATCACGACCTTCGCCCCGGTCCTGGCATCGAGCTGGATCGCCTCTACGGGGCAGGCGTGCAGACACCAGGCCTCGTCGCATTGGGTGCAGGTGTAGGGAATTTTGCGTCCGCTGTCATGGAACTCGAAGACCTTGATCCGCGACTTTGAGATATTGAACACGCCGTAGTTTTCGAATGAGCAGGCCATCTCACACTGCAAACAGCCGGTGCATTTTGGCGGGTCGATATGCAGCGATTTTTGCATCTTGGTCTCCTTAGTCTGGATTCAATACCATCGCCACAACGGTGTGTCCGTCGGTCAAGCCGTAAGTGCGGCTCTTGTGAACTCCATGTCGCGTCGTGGACCAGGCGCACATCAAACGGATCTGCCCTCCCCGGACCCTCGCAAAACCTTCCGGGAATACCCGTCTGCTTAAGAGCCAACACCGTCAAGTGGACCCATCAACGAATCAAAGCAAGCCACGTGCCAGGAGGTTGTCATTTGAATTCTCTGGAGAAATACGATTCTCCCTCGTCAATCGAATCTGGCCGTGTTTCAGGAACGATACACCTTTGTAACGCCTCGCTAGGCGTCGTAACGCGGCTTGCGCAGCCTCATCGTGCGGGGAGGTCGTTACGGGTAAGCCCTGTTCGTTGGGCGCCTGATTCTTTCGGCCGGTGCGGCGTACCTTCGGTTGGGAATCCGTGCCAGATCCATCAGGACTCCGCCAAAGTTAATGAGGGCGCTCACTTCCGCCACGGCTCGGCCAAAGCCGGCGAGCGCCACGTTTAGCAGGCTGTAACCTGTGATCCAACAACGGCCTTGGCCTAAAGAGCAAACACGCAGCTTGGCGCTCGCCATTTGTTGAAGGGCCGGATCATCGACGTCCACAGTGTGCATGCGGACACCGGGCGGGACCCGTCCAGGGGGCGAACCGCCATCGCTATCGAGGGGCTGAGGTCGCCGCCAGCTTGAGCCATTGGTAGCCTCTTACTCGCCCCGGAGCATGGGCGACAACGCTGGAGATGAGGATAACGAGGACGAACAACTCGCTATGGCCGGTCGGGATTGCGAACGCGAGCAACAAGAGGGCGGTCTTGACCACAACGGCCAGCCCCTTCAATTGCAGGATCCAGGTCGCGGTGGACCACAAATAGACCAGCGACAAGCCAAGGCCCGAGGTCAAGGTGATGAGCCAGTACGTCTCCCAGACGCTTGGCTCCAGGTTAAAAAGGAACCCCCCGCCAATACCCGCAATGCCAACCAGATGTGCCGAGCGCAAGCCGACGTTGACCCAGCGCTGCCCGCGGAACTGGCGCGGAGAGGCCGGAAACAAAAGCTGTCGCAGTGAAGTCATCATATTGAATCCCAGTGGCGTGAAATCGACTTCGCAAATCATATTCCGCCGGATCTGTTGCCTCGATTAGGAGGTAGCTACTCGACACCCGCGATCACCAACCAGTCCCGCACTAGGAGGCTGTCCGACTTGCGCGTTCGTAGCGAGGGATCGCGGGGTCGAGCCAGATTTTTCGCTCGATTGAGGCGAATAGTGGGCCTATTTAACGAAATCGAGCGGAAAATCTGGCCGGCATCCGAGATGCCGCAGTAGGACAGCCGTAAGTCGGACAGCCTCCTAGAGCGGGTGGTTTCTGGAGAATTCCTCGATAGATGAGGTCGGCGGGTGGCTGGTATGGAAGATGTATGATTCGAGACCCGAGGCTCCGGCACTGTGCCGGGGTGCAACGATCCTGGGACAGGTGTTCCAAAGACGATACGGGCATCAACTGCCCTTGGAGCTCCTCGTCCATGGATTTTCATGCCGCGTGATTCCTGATATCGGGCCGGCGGTGACGCGATCGCATCCTGGATTTGGGAGGAAACACCATCCTATGGCTACGAACCTGACGGCTCCCCGCGACCCGCGGTTGATCGATCGATTTGGACGACAGGTCAGGTACCTGCGGCTGTCCGTAACCGACCGTTGCGACATGCGGTGCCTGTACTGCATGGCCGAGGACATGACCTTTCTGCCGCGCAACCAGATCCTGACGCTCGAGGAGCTCGTGCGGCTGGGACGGGTCTTCACCGAGTTGGGGGTCACCAAGATACGGATTACGGGCGGCGAGCCCTTGCGTCGCCGCAACGTCATGTGGCTGTTCGAGCAGCTCGGCCGGCTGCAGGCGCTGAAAGAGCTGGTGGTGACCACCAACGGTTCCCGTCTGGCCGAGCTCGCGCAGCCCCTGCGCGACGCCGGTGTTTCGCGCATCAACATCTCGCTGGATACGCTGCTCCCGGAACGCTTCAGGCGCATCACCCGCTTGGGGAGCCTGGAAAAGACGATCGCGGGCGTCGAGGCGGCCCGTGCCGCCGGCTTCAAGCGGCTCAAGCTCAATACCGTCGTGCTTCGAAACATGAACCACGACGAGATAGAGGATCTGGCGCTTTTCGCACTCGAGCGTGACATGGACATCAGCTTCATCGAAGAGATGCCTTTGGGGGTGATCGGTGACCATGATCGCGCGGCTGTATATTTCTCCAGCGAGGAAGTGCTCCGGTCCTTGGGAGAGAGGTTTTCCCTATTGCCGTCAACGGAGTCAACCGGCGGGCCGTCCCGCTACTATCGTGTTTCGGGTTACGAGGGCCGCATCGGCTTGATCTCACCCCACAGTCACAACTTCTGTGCGGACTGCAACCGCGTTCGGGTAACTGCGGAAGGACGATTGCTATTGTGCTTGGGGCAGGAGCACTCCGCCGATCTGCGGCGCGAGCTGCGCGGGTACCCTGACAGCGACGAGCACGTCAGACGGGCGATCGTACGCGCCATGTCGTTGAAGCCACGCGGTCACGATTTCGACCTCGGTGTGCAGCCGGTGATCTTTCGGCACATGAACATGACGGGAGGTTGACTACCGTAGCTGCCGGGTACCAGTCGCTCGAGACAGATGAATCCCTTCCGATCCGGCAGGCCGCGGGAGCCTGGCGAGAGCTTCGCTAATAAGCCGTTGTGCCCGATGGCGAGCCTGCGACTTTGCCAGAGTCGGTCTTCGGCGGCGTAACCGTTATCGGTGCGGAACGAGACCTCATCGTCCGCCCTTTCCGCGTCAATAACAGATCGGCAGCACAACTCTGGTCGTCGTTGTTGATCGCCACACAGTCCAGGCATTGAAAACAGTCGTCGTACTTGATGGCCCCATCGCTCGCGATGGCATCGTACTGGCACCTGTAACGGCAGGTTTGGCAAGGCCGGCCGCACTCGACCCGGCGTGCCAGCCAGTCGAAACGTCGAAGCTTGCCGCTCACTTTCATAAAGGCGCCCAACGGACAAAGATAGCGGCAAAAGAACTTGTAGATGAAAGCGCCCGCCGTCAATAAAGCCAGCGCATAGGCGACAAACGGCCAACTGCGATCGAATCCCAGGGTGATCGCAGTCTTGAATGGCTCGATTTCCACCAGGCGAGCCGCCTTGTCCGGGGCGAATGCGGCGGCCAAGATCAAAACGCACAATACAGCGAAGGGTATACCCGCCAACAACCGATCCCATCCCTTCGACACGCGCAATCGGGGAGCGCGCAGCTTGCGCGCGGCCAGGTCGACAAACTCCTGAAGCGCCCCGAACGGACACAGCCATCCGCAAAAGGTGCCGCGCCCCCAAACGAAGAAGGTGGGCAAAGTAAAAGCAATGAGCACCAAGGCGACCGGGTCGTACAGATAACTGCTCAATCCCTGGCCATCCCGCAATGCCTTGATGGCGCCCGTAAGATGAACGATGGAAAGCTGGCCCTGTGCGTACCATCCGATGAAGCACAAGGTAAAAACCAAGTACGTCAGACGGACGCGGCGCAGCCGTTTGGGATTCGGTGCGAATACAGGCTGCCAGCTGAGGATTGCCACGAGCGTGAGCAGCAACACGCCGAGCACGACCAAATCCGGCCACCGCCCGAGCCATGCCAACAACCAGTCCGGCAAGGGCTCCGGAGGGTATTCGAACAACGCGACAGGAGGGGAATATTCGAGCGCCAGTACCCTGTTTGTTACCTGGGGAAGGATCTGTCCCCTTTCTCTTGTTACCGTAAGCTCGATACGAACGGGTTTGGCAGGATCGAGTCCGGTTACGTCGGACACTGCGAAGACGCGGGCAGCGTTGACCGGTATCGGTGACTGAATATCGACATCTGCGTCGCGCAGCTCCAAAGGCAATCCGCCTTGAGTCAACCGGAGCCGTGGCGGCGACGTACCCGGCACGAAGTCGTCCTCCACAATGGCGTAGCGGCCGGTCGAGCCGATCCAGAACAGGTGTGTGCCTTCGGGTGCACCATTCACCGCGCGCTCGAAGCCATCATCCCCCAACAGCGAACGTCCAATCGTGGGGGCATTGAGATAGGCCACCGTCAACTCAATGAAGGTTTCCTGAGGATGCTCTAACGCATAGGTATCGATTTCGGCGGCGTCGGTGTTGGCGAAAAGCGCTTCCACGGTGGCATTGTCGGCCTTGATCCGGCCGACGTAGCCTTTGTCAAACAATTGGTCGAGGGTTAGTCGCCTGACGATATCCGTGCGGGCTTTTGCGATCGAGCTTCCGTCCTTGGCTCCGCCGAATCCCAGGTGGGTGCGAGCGACGACAAGCGCGGCGGAGAGCAGGGTGCGATTGACGATACGCACCGACGCAGTGGCCTTTGTGACGCCGTCAACGACCGCGAAATCGTCGCTTGCGCTGTTTTT
>JAJDOL010000357.1 GCA_022340195.1 Chromatiaceae bacterium | reverse complement strand
AACGACTCCGTCACCGCCGCAAAGAAAGCCGAAGGTGCGCAGAGGCTCTGAACACCGCGCTTTGCGAGCAGGAAGAAGAATCTTGGATTGGCCAGGAGAAGAAAAAATGTGCTATTGATCAGGGTCAGCTAAATGGTGACCTCTCCTGTGACGCTCCTGTGACCCCTCCTGCTGCCTGACCCCTCGGCGACCATGAGACCTTACCCCTCGGCGACCAACTCTCGCGCCCGGTTGTGAAATGCCGACCGGTCATGCTCAGCGATCTATAATCGTTATGGGGTCTTGGAACCCGTCTCGCATTTCTCTGTGTTCGAAATAGGACGAAAGATATGAAAAAGATCTGGCTGACTGCAACCGGTCTGGCTCTTGCCGGCGCGGCGACTCTGGCGACCCTACCCGCTCAGGCCTTTTGGGGTGGCAACAATTGGGGCGGCGGTGGCCCCTGGTACGGCGGTCCCTGGTATGGCGGTCCCTGGTATGGTGGCTATCCTTACTACGGCGGTTGGGGGGGCTACCCATATGGGGGCGGTTGGGGCGGCTATCCGGGTTGGGGTGGTTGGGGGGCGTACCCCTATGGAGGCGGTTGGGGTGGTTATGGCCTTCCACTCTACGGTGCCTATCCCTACGCCGTTGCTCCGGCGGCCGTTGCTCCGGCGGCCACCGGCGCCGCCAAGTAAAACGCTCCCTAAATGCAGCGGACGGGCAGTCCGACCGTCCTTTTGCAAAGGGCCGGTTTCCCGGCCCTTTTTCGTCTAATAGGGCACCGAAACGGGATAGTCCCGGAACGGGGCGACCGGATCGAAAGGCGGGGGTGAGAGCAGGGGGTCGCCTTCGGGCCACACAGGCTCGGGCAGCGAGCCCCGTTCATAAGCGTCCAGCTCCGACTGCATCACCGCACGCTCTGAAAGAGGCGCCATCCAGGCCGCCATCGCGATCGCCTGCCGCTGGATTCGGACGGCCTCCTCGAAGCGCCCAGTGGCCGCCTGTGCCAGAGCCAGGGCGCGCTGATGGGGCGGTATGGGCTGCAGCAGGGTGAGCTGCGAGGCGATCTGCAGCGCTTGCTCCGGGGCGCGAAGCGAGGTGTCCGTCGCCGCGGCGAGCAGGCGTGACAGAGCGTAGCGCAACATCGGGTCTTGCGGATACTGCGCGCTCAGATCCACGAGGCGTTTGGCGATATCCGCTTCTGCCTCTCCGGCGCGCAGGCGAGCGATCAGCTCCAGCAACCGGGCGGGTGGATTCTCTCGATCGGCCGCCAGGGCCTCGGCGTAGCCCACCGCAGCTTCCGCGTAACGGCCGGCGTCGAAGTGCAGATTCGCGAGATAGAAGAGGGCGCCAGCGTGCCCGGGGTCGATGCTCAAGCTCCGGCGGTAGTAGTCCGCCGCCCCGCCCGGCTTACCTTGCTGCTGGAGCAGAACGCCCTGCAGAAAATTCGCGAACAGCTCGTTGGGGTTCGCCGCCAACGCCCTCGACAACTCTTCTTCCGCCTTCTCCGCCTCACCGGAAAGATACAGCGCCCGCGCGTAGCTCACACGTGCCGGCACATTCTCCGGATCGATGGCCAACCCCTCGGCGAAACGAGCCGCCGCAGTTGCATATTCCCCCTGGCGGATGGCGTGGATGCCCTTGTGAAAGGCGGGCAGCGAACGCTTGGAAGCTCCTTGAAGTTGCTCCAGCAACGGATCCTCGGCCTCCGGAGTCTTCGCCTCGAATTGGTCCAGGTGCTTTTGTGCCAGCTCGTTCTCGCCCAGCGCCCGATAGGCCTGGGCCAAGGGGTAATGCACCCCCGTGGCCTTCGGGTCGGCTTCCAGGGCCTTCTTGAGGTGAGCGACCGCGTCCTCGAACCGACGTTCCAAGTTGGCGATCTGACCCAGGTAGTAGTTGGCCGCGGCTGCGAGACCCGGAGTGTCTGCGATCTTCTCCAGGGCGGCGCGGGCCTCGGTGAGCTCACCGCGGTCCAGCCGCAACTTGCCCAGGCGCAGATAAAGGGTGGGGTAGTCCGGATCCAATTCCCGGGCGGATTCGAGGTAGGCGAGCGCCTGCTCGGTGTTGCCCGCCGTCATCGCTAGATGACCGGCGTAGTAGGGCCAGCGGAACTCCTTGGGCTCCAGGGCGCGTGCTGTGCGAAAGCAGGCGTCCGCCTGGGCCTCGACCTCCAGCAGCAGGAACAGGGCGCCGAGGCGGCCATAGGCCCCGGCGAGGGAAACGGGGTCCGCATCCGGGCTTTCCAACAGGCCAATGATCTCGGCGCGGGCCTCGGTGATGGCCTGCTGCATGAGGCGCTCGGCGCCGCTGATATCGACCTCCGCCACCGGTACCAGGGTACCCCGCCAGTGTTCCGGGGGCTCGGAAAGCGCATCGGCCTGCACCTGAATGGAACCAGTCGCAAGCCAGAGGACCAGCGTGGCGAGAAGCGAAACAAAGCGAGTCATATGGTCACCTCTGAGCAACCGGGAAATCGACGAAACCCTTAACCCCGGATTCGGCCGTCCGGAATTGATTCTTTCGGGAAAAGCTCCTTCTGCGCGTCTCGCGCGTTGCCCGATGACCAGGGTGGTGTCCATCGCCTTCGGCACCAGTTCCTACTCGCGGCTGTCGGGCCAGACGATACGCAGGCGATCGACCATGTCGGCCGTTCCGAGGCCGAAGGTCACCGGCAGCTCCACCTGCGGCATATAGCCCCGGGTCACAGCTCTGCTGCTTGTGTCCTTTGCGCACCCTATATCGTTTCGCCAACGCCGAGCTCCTGCTGTCTCCGGGAACCGGGCAGCTCAATCTCAGAGGCGAATCCGCCGAGCTTCTCCGACCGCCCGAAGCCGACCCGACCGCCATGCATCCGGACGATCTCCTGCACGATGGAAAGCCCGAGTCCGTGACCGGGGATCGACTCGTCGAGCCTGCCTCCCCGCGCCGAGAGGAGCTGTGCCGCCTCCGGGTCGACACCCGGACCGTCGTCCTCCACCAGGATATGCAGCGCCTCGCCCCAGCGCAGTCCGATGTGAACCCGCCGCTGGGCCCACTTGGCGGCGTTGTCCAACAAGTTCCCGAGCAGTTCCAACATGTCCTCCTCGTCGAACGGAAGTCGCTCTGGGGAATCGATTTCGGTAGAGATTTCCAGGGACCTTTCCTTGTAGAGGGTTTGAACGCCGGCGACCAAATCCGGAATGTCCTCGTGTGGTCGGAAACACCGCCCCGGCGAGCCGTCACCAGCCAAGCGGGCGCGCCTCAGCTCCCGGTCGATCAGCACACGCATCCGAACCGCCTGCTCGGCCACCAGGTCGTTGGCCGCTCCAGAGTTGTGTAGCAGGATCAGATTGAGCGGAGATTTCAGGGCGTGGGCGAGATTCCCCAAGGCCTGCCGTGACCGCTGCAGGTGGCTCCGCCAAGCGTCGATGAACTGGTTCAGCTCCCGCACCAGAGGCTTTATCTCCTCCGGGACGTCCTCGCGCAAGCGCTCAATCTCGCCGGCATCAAGACGCCGGAGGTCCGAGCGTACCGCGGCGACCCGTTTGAATCCCCGCCGCAACAACCAGCGTTGCACCAGCAACAGGGTGAGGGTCCCGAGAAGCGAAATGCCGATCCCGACCCAGAGCAGCAGCCGCAGCGTCCCCAGCAGCGGTGTCAGGTCCTCCGCCACGGCGACCGTAAAGCGCTCGCCCTGTTTCTCGAAGCCGGCGTGCCAGAGCAACAAGCGCTGATCCCGAGGCCCATCCTGGCGGTCTAACACCGTTTCTCCCGGCGCGACAGCCACGACCTCGAGCTGATGGTCCCAAAGCGAGCGGGACCGCCTGACGCGACCATCGTCGAATCGCACCCAGTAGTAGTGGCCCGAGAACGGCTGATTGTAGACAGGCGGGAGCGGGCCGCCGACCTCCCCAGTCTGCAGGTCGAGGACGGCGATGAGGGCTTCGGCGTCATGGGCGAGCCGAGAGGCGACGAACCGCTCGGCACCTTCCCGGCCGATCCAGAGCGCCGAGCCCGTCAGGGAAAGGAGAACCGTCACCACCAGAATACCCAATGCCCACTGCAGCGAGCGCTCGAGCGAGCCGCCGCCAAGCTCAGCCGCGGAATACATAGCCCTGGCCGCGTTTGGTCTCGATCGCGTCCTTGCCCAGCTTCTCCCGCAGGCGGCGCACATAGACCTCGATGACATTGCTGTCCAGATCGAAATCCTGGTCGTAGACATGCTCCGTCAGGCGTGTCTTGGACAGAAGCCTTCCCGGGTTGAGCATGAAATAGCGCAATAGGCGAAACTCGGTCCCCGTGAGCTCCACGAGCGTCCCATCGGCTCGCAGCACACGCTGGTGGTCTTCGTCCAGAGTGAAAGCCTTCGAGGCGATCTCCGGTACCGCGCGGCCGTAAGCCCGGCGCAGCAGGGCGGCGAGCCGCGCGAGCAGCTCCTCCGGATGAAAGGGCTTAGTCAGATAGTCGTCGGCTCCGGCCTTGAGTCCAAGGACCTTCTCGCGCCAGGTGTCGCGCGCGGTGAGGATGATCACGGGCATGGCGCGCCCGCCCCTGCGCCAATCCTCGAGCACCTGGATACCGCCGAGTCGCGGCAACCCCAGGTCGAGGATCACCAGGTCGTAGTCCTCGGTTTGCCCGAGATAGAGGGCGTCCTCTCCATCGCCCGCCCGGTCCACCGCATAGCCGGCCGCCTCCAAGACGGACTGCAGCCCATCGGCGAGCGCGCGGTCGTCTTCTGCCAGCAGCAGGCGCATCTCAATCGTCCTCCCCATGGGGCAGCGCCTGGCCGGTGCGGGGATCGATCAGAATCTCGCGGATACGCCCGCTGTCGTCCAGGTATTCGATCTCGTAGAGGGGACGGCCGTGCTCGAATTCGGTCTCGATCTCCAGGATGCGCGAGCCGGGTCCCAGGTCGTGCTGGCGCAGCAGCTCTTCCAGGGGCAGGATTTCACGACGTTCCCGCAGCCGATAGGCCTCCTCGTAGTCGTCACCCTGACAGATACCCGCCAAGGCGAGCGCTACGATGCCAATCGCCAGGACGTGGCGCATCAATCGTCCCAGTCGCCGTACCCGGGAATACGGACCCCATGCTCGTCGAAGTCGCCGCGCTCGGCACCCCGATGGCAGGCATCGCACCGGGAAAAGCTGCCGACGCCCGGATTGTCCATCACCATCCTGACGGGGATCTCGTGATGCTGCCCTCGAAAGTAGTCGGTTTCCGTGAGGCGCAGGGGCGGCGTCCGCCCCCGGGTCGAGCGCCAGGTGCCTTCCGCATACCTGCCCTGCCCCGCCCCGGCCGCATTGCGCGCGAGAAAATCGGCGATTTTCCGGGCGGTCTGGGTATCGAGCTCGGCGTTGTCGCCGAAATGGTCCCCGAGGGCGCCCATCACGCCTTTCCAGGACGGAACCGGAAGCATGATCGGCGGATAGGCCAAGTGGCAGCTCCCGCACTCGGTCTTGTAAAGCGCATGCCCCGCGTCGGAGAGGTAGGCGGAGCTTGATTCATCGCCGTGCTCGCGACCTTCGCGTTCTCCCTCATGCTCTCGTTCATAGACCTCGTATCGTTCTCCGTATTCGCTCGCAACCAGTCCGAGGGCGGTAACGCCGATGGCGATCGTGACGAGCAGCGAAATCGATCGGATGTTCATCTGATATTACCTCTATCTACGATCATTGGTCGCGCAGGAAGGACAAGATGTCGCCCTTCTCCTGCGGCGTGCACTCGCGTCCCAGGGTCCATTTGCAGTTTCGGTTGAGCCACTTCTCGATCTGTCGACGATCAGTGAGACGCTTGGCATGGGCCGACGGGGCGATGGGCTCTATGGCCTTGCCGGTAACGACATGGCGTCCCCGCCGCGTCGGGTCGCTCGTGTGGCAGCTCGCGCAGGACCGCGACGGCCCTTCGACGGACGGGAAGCTACGCCCCCACAGCGCCTGACCCGAACCGGCGTCGAAGGGACCGGCTCCCTGACCGCGGAAGTGTGCGAGCAGGTCGTCGACGGAATCGGCCTGGACGGCACCCGCGATCAAGAGTCCGGGCAGAATCAAGTTGGAAATTGCGGGCACTTTCATGCCTGAGCCCCCTTCTTGCGACCGGTGATCATGGATTTAACCAGGTTCTCACCCTGCTCGCGGCTGGTGAAGAGCACACCGCCGAGATGCAGCACGACCAGAAAGAGGGTGAGATTGGCGCCTGCCTCGTGGATCTCCTCCAGAACATCGGCCGCGACCTCGCCGCGCCAGAGGCCGGCCAGTGGTCCCGCGAAGTCGGTCGCTCCGTAAAGGGCGATGCCGGTCAGGACGGTCAGCATCAGGCAGACCAGCAACGCCACCACCATGGCGCCGGCAGCTGGATTGTGGCCGACATAGCGGGGAGCCCGGAACCGCACGGCGTCCCTCGCGTAGGCCAGCACCTCGCGCGGGGTGCGCACGAAGTCCGAGAATCGCGCATAGCGCGGTCCGACAAAGCCCCATACCAGGCGCAGCAGGATCAGGATGCCGATCAGGTAGCCCGCGTTGACGTGGAGCCACTGCCAGTCGTCTTCCGTGACATAGGCGACTAGAAATGAGCCCGCCAGCGTCCAGTGGAAGAGCCTGAGGGCGGGGTCCCAGACCTGGATGTCTCGACTCGAATCAGCGTTCATCTTTAGACTCCTTAGGCGGTTTGCGTCGGAGCCATGTTGCGCGGACCCAGGTGAAACCAAGCTGAATCGGTCCGTTCAGCTTGGTTTAATGATCGCCTGGTAGGGTTCGTGACTTGGTAATCACGCCCGATCCGGCGATGCGCCACCTTGGCGTATCGACTTTCCGAGGCGCCCTCGAATCAACCGGAGTAGTCCCTTGCCCACGTCCCTTCCCAGTCCTTACCCCAAGCGCCAGCCCGGCGCCGTTTTGCCCCGGTGTCTACTGTATCTGCTCGGCCTGTCACTAGCCGCCGGCGGGGCACAGGCAGGGCACGAGATCGCCATTAGCCAAGAGCAGATGCAACGCATCGGCATCAGTCTGGTCGCCGTAGAGGCCGCCCAGTCGTACGTGACGGACCGGCTGCCGGCGCGCGTGACCATCCCGCCCCAGCAGGTGCGTGTGCTTTCGGCCTCCCGCGGGGGGCTGGTGACGGCCTTGAATGCGGCCGAGAGCGACGAGGTGAAGGCCGGCGCCGTGCTGGCCGATATCGAAAGCCCCGGTCTGGTGGGGCTGCAGAGAGAGCTGCTCCAGGCTGCGACCCAGCTTCGCTTGGCGCAGGCCGAGCTGCAACGCAACGAGCAGCTGCGCAAGACGAAAAGCGTCTCGGATCGCATTTACCTCGAATCGCGCAGCACCCTGGACGAGGCAGAGGCCCTGGTGGATGAGCGCCGCCAAGTCCTGCTGCTGGCCGGCATGACGCCGGAGGCCGTCGCGGATCTCGAGCAGGCGCGTCGGATAACCAGCACCCTGCAGGTGCGCTCCCCCATCGACGGCGTGGTGGTGGAGGTCCCAGCGGTGCTCGGGGAGCGGGTCGAGGACTCCGAGCCCCTATACCGGGTGGCGCGGCTCGAGCCCCTGTGGCTGGAAATCAGCGCACCCCTGGACCGACTCCAGGGCGTACAGCCGGGCGGTCTTGTGGAGATTCCCTGCAAGTCCGGCGAGGCGCACGTCGACCTCATCGGACGCAAGGTGGACCCGGCCAACCAGACGGTCCTGGTGCGCGCCGAGGTCACCGGCGCGGGTGACTGCCTGCGCCCCGGCCAGTTCGTCGAGGTGCGGCTGCAGCTCAGCGGCACGGAAGACCAGCTGCGCCTGCCTTCCAGTGCCATCACCCGCATCGGCGATACCCCAATGGTCTTCGTCCACGAGGCGGCCGGCTTTGCGCCGGTCAGCGTAACGGTCGTCGCGCGAGAGGGTGAATACAGCGTCGTGACCGGGGGACTCGCCGCCGGCTCCAAGGTGGCCGCCAGCGGCATCGCATCCATCAAGGCCGCCTGGACCGGCCGCTACGGGGCCGGGCAATGATCGAGCACCTGATCCGATTCGCGCTGCGCCAGCGCCTCTTCATGTTGCTGATGGTGGCGCTGCTCGCCGCGAGCGGCTATCTGGCCTTCCGCGAGCTGCCCATCGATGCCTTTCCCGACGTTTCCTCGCCCCAGGTGAAAATCGTCATCAAGGCCCCCGGTATGACCCCGGAGGAGGTCGAGGCCCGCATCACCGCCCCGGTGGAGGTGGAGATGCTCGGCATCCCCGACCAGGTCATGCTGCGCTCCATGGCCAAGTACGGCCTCACCGACATCACCGTCGACTTTGCCGAGGGAACGGACATCTACTGGGCCCGCCAGCAGGTGGCCGAGCGCCTCTCCGGTATCTGGGGCGACCTGCCCGCAGACGCCAGCGGCGGCATGGCGCCCTTGACCACGCCGCTCGGGGAGATGTTCATGTTCACGGTCAACGGCGGCGGCCTGGACCTGACGGAGCGGCGCAGCCTCCTGGACTGGGTTATCCGCCCGGCCCTGCGCACCGTGCCCGGGGTAGCCGACGTCAACTCCCTCGGCGGTCTGGTGCGCAGCTTCGAGGTAATACCGAACAACGCGCGTCTGAACGCCCGGGGCGTCAGCCTCATGGCCCTGCGCGAGGCCCTGGAGCGCAACAACCGCAACGACGGGGCGGGACGCCTGGTGGAGGGGGAGGAGACCCTGCTGGTGCGGGCGGAGGGACGCATCCGCACCCTGGACGACGTGAAACACATCGTCATCGGCAGCTTCAACGGCGTGCCGGTACGGGTTGGCGACGTGTCCGAGGTACGCATCGGGGCCATTACCCGCTACGGGGCCGTGACCCGGGACGGGGCGGGCGAGGCGGTGGAGGGGCTGGTGCTGGGACTGCGCGGTGCCAATGCGCAACAAGTGGTCGAAGGGGTGCGCGCGCGCCTCGCGGAGCTGCAGTCCGCGCTGCCGGAAGGCGTCACCGTCGACGTCTTCTACGATCGCGGCGACCTGGTGAGCCGGGCCGTGCATACGGTCTCCAAGGCCCTCGGGGAGGCCGTGGTCCTGGTGCTCATCCTGCTGGTGCTGCTGCTCGGCAACCTGCGGGCGGCGGTCACCGTGGCCCTGATCCTGCCCTTGGCGGCGCTGGCCACCTTCGTCCTGATGGGCTGGTTCGGCCTCTCCGCCAACCTCATGAGCCTGGGCGGTCTGGCGATCGCCATCGGCATGCTGGTGGATGCGGCGGTCGTCGTGGTGGAGAACGTCGTCGCCCAGCTCGGCGAGCGGGAACAGCGGCTGCCGCGCCTGCACCTCATCTACCGTGCGGTGCGCGAGGTCTCGGTGCCCGTCGTTTCCGGTATCCTGATCATCATCATCGTCTTTTTGCCCCTGCTCACCCTGCAAGGGCTGGAGGGCAAGCTCTTCATCCCGGTCGCCCTGACCATCGTCTTTGCCCTGGCCGCCTCCCTGGTGCTCTCGCTCACCGTGATCCCCGTCCTGGCCTCCTTCCTGATCGGCAAGGTGAGTCACACCGAGCCGCTGCTGGTGCGCCTGCTGCACAAAGTCTACGCCCCGGTGCTCGCCTGGTCCCTGCGCCACGCCATGACGGTGGTGGCCACGGCGCTGATTGCGCTCGCGGCCACCGGTTTCGTCT
>JAJDOL010000310.1 GCA_022340195.1 Chromatiaceae bacterium | reverse complement strand
GTCAAGGCTGTTACGAATCCCATGTCACCATTGACCTCGAAGTGTGACAGTATCAGCATCGAAAAACCGAGAATCAGTACGGCCGAGGTCACCCAAATCGCCGTCCCGACGGTTGCAAAGACGTCGAGCACGGCTTCCTTGGCCGGAGCCCCATTTGCGCGCGCGTTTGTGTACCTGTTGAGAAAATGGACGGTGTCGTCAACCACGATGCCAAGTGTCATGGCGGAAACAACTGATACAGCAAGACCGATCTGACCATCCACCAAGCCCCATAATCCGAAGGCCATCGCCATTGGAATCAGGTTGGGAATCGTGCTTAACAGCCCGATTCGAAACGAGCGAAACCCGATGATCAAGGTCGCTGAGATCAGCAGCAGTGCCAGCGCCGTGCCCTCGAGCATGGCGCGAATGTTGCGCTCGGCTATGTGTGAAAACATGATGGCCGGGCTTGCGGCGACTGCATTCATCGAAGGGGCATGATCTCGTATCCAAGCGAAAGCGTCTCGTTCAAGACGTAGGACCTCCGCAGTCGTCAGATAATCCATCGTAACCGTCAGACGCGTCGCCGATCGATCCACGTTGATCTGGCTGTTCAAGTCAAGTCCGGCGGGCAAAGACAGCTCGAACACAAGGAGGTATTGGGCCGCGTGCTCGCGCGTCGCGGGAAGCCGATACGACGCCGGATCATCGGCGTTCATGTTCTTATTGAGCTTTTTCAGGACATCGGTGATCACGCTCACGTGGCGTACACCCGGTTGCCGGCGGTACCAATTCGCGAATTGATCGAGCTCGTGCAGAAACTGCGGCTCGTAAATTCCTCCCGGTGCCCCCGCGGACAGGGAATACTCGATGCTATAAATGCCGGTTAGATGTTCGACCGTGTAATCCGTCGCGCGACGAAACTCCGTTGTCCGATCGAAATACTCGACATACTGCTCGTTGAGCCGATTGCGCGGCAGTTGCAGCATCAGGAAGACGACCAGACAGAGCATGCTCCAGAATAGAAACGTCCTGTGCTCAACGACCCAAGCTCCGAGACGCTGCATCCTCCGGCTACCGAGAGTCACGGTCCCCGAGGGGGGCGCCGGCAGCAGCATCATCGCGGTCGGCGCCAAGGTGACAGATAGTAGGAAGGCCACGACAACCCCGATGGCGAGGAGATTGCCGAGGTCGCGAAATGGCGGCGCTTCGCTGAAATTCAGGCTCAAAAAGCCAATAACCGTTGTAAAGGACGTGAGGAACACGGGCCGCAAATTTTGCTTCAGGCTTCGTGTCATTGCGTTGCGCTTCGTTCCTCCACCTTGCAGCCTGCGAAGATAGCTGACCAGAATGTGGACGCTGTCTGCAATCGCCAGCGTCATAATAACGATGGGGACGGGAACGGTCGCTTGTGACAGCGAGACGCCGAGCCACCCGGCGAGGCCCATCGTGCTCGTAATCGAGAGGACAACCACGAGCAGTGCGGTCAGCGTGCCGGAGGTCGAGCGCAGTAACAAGCCGAGCGCGACAAAAATGGCGACGAACATCAGCGGATACAATGTCTTAGCATCCTCGATGGCCGCCCCTGAAAAGGCGTCATTCATTACAACGACGCCGGTGAGCCGTATGTCGACCTCCGGGTACTTGGAGATTATTTCCGCGGCGATGCGGCGAGCAGCTTGGGCAGCCTGTTCGACTTCATCCGGCTCCACGGCGGGAAGCTGAAGTGTGACGTTTACTCCCGCGACATCGCCGGTTTTCGAAACGAGTCTTCCGACGAGCAGCGGGTCTTGCAGCGCAACTCGGCGGATACGCGCCAGAGCTTCGGGAGTAAGCTGCTCAGGCTCGGGAACGAGGTTGCCTACGACGAGCTCGTCACCGCGGGCGTAGCTGTGTTGAAAGTTGGCTACGGAGTCGACGCGAATGCTGTAAGGCACCTGCCATGCAGCCGTTGTCAACGCCAATAGTGCGGTGAGTGATTCCTTGGAAAACACATCCTTATCGCGGGGTGTCACCACAAAAAGGATGTTGTCGTTCTTGGCAAAGGTATCCTGCAGGGATTCAAAGGCTTGAAGCTGAGGATTGTCGCTGCTGAAGTACACCTGGTAGTCGTTACTGAATCCGAGGCGGAGCACACCCACACTCAAAGTGACACTCAGCGAAACAACAAACAAAAAACTCTCGCGCGGGTACCTCAGGATCCACGTGAGCAGCCGACCTAGCTGCCGGTTTGGCGGCGTCGCCGAGGAGTTTAGTGGCACGACGTCGAATCCGAGTGATGCTGGCTGGTCGCGAGACGCAGTGCGACGCGTGACAAATTGAGAGGACAGGCGTAAGGCGGTCTCAAGGTAATTCTACAGCTGGGAGTGTGCCGTGCGAGCGGACGATTGAGCGAACTAGAAATCACATGTCCGCCGTTAACGCGAACGAAAATAACGCCGGAAGCCTACGCAAGAACCTGCATGACGGCAAGAGGAATCGGCCCCCTCGGTTTACGCCGCGCCACCTAGACTGCGCGGGCGGCGAGATTCGGAAATGCGCGAGGACAAGTGGTAGCATATTCTCAGGGACAGAGAAGAAGGCGGCATGTGGGTCGGTCGCGGTGCGGGGTTGGGCCCTTCCGAGGTCCGTTTTCCTGACCTTTCCATTTTTGGTTTGATTGCTCGCGCGCCAGGAGTCGCTCCTTCCCCACTCGTATCTAATTCGGGCAGGCATGATGAAATCAGCTCTCAGCAAACCAGCGAAAGAACTTCCGGGACGTTCCTTTTCGCGTCTTTGGTTGATGGCGCTCCTCTTATCGTTACCGGTAAGGGAGATGATCGCCGGAGAATTCGGTGGAGAGCTGTCGGTCGAGGGGCGATGGTTTCCGTCCGCCGCTCTGTTCCCGGAGCAAGGCAACGGCGGTGGATCGTTTGCGTTACAGCCGGAATTCAGATGGCGCCTCCCCGACGGATCGAGAGAGCTTTCCCTGGTCCCATTTTACCGTTGGGACAGTATGGACACGGAGCGAACACATTTCGACGTGCGAGAGGCATTACTGCGTCAGTCCTGGGGGCAGTGGGACTTGTATGCAGGCTTAGGACAGGTGTTTTGGGGTGTCGCCGAGTCGAATCATCTTATCGACGTCATTAATCAGACCGATTCGGTTGAAGGACCCTTCACGGAGGAAAAGCTGGGTCAGCCCATGGTTCGCGTCGCACGGCGGCTAGGCTCGGGCAAGCTGGATCTGTTCGCGCTTCCTTATTTTCGACAACGGACCTTGGTCGGTACTAGAGGCCGATATCGTTTTCTTATCCCGTTTGATAACGGCGAAGCCGGCTATGAATCGAGTGACGAGCAGAGACACTTCGATTGGTCACTGCGCTGGAGCCAAACCGCGGGGCCGGTTGACTGGGGAATCTACTGGTTCCAAGGAACTGCAAGAGTCCCTGAATTCCAGCCAGAGCAACAGGGAAATTCCTTAAAGCTTCTGCCCTACTACCCGTTGATCGGGCAAATCGGGTTGGACCTGCAGCTCACATCCGGCGCCTGGCTTTGGAAGCTGGAAGCGCTTCACCGCGATGGAGGATTGCAGGACTACTCGGCGGCGATTGGTGGTTTCGAGTATTCTCTGGACGAGATTCAATGGTGGGCGGGCGATGTCGGCCTGCTCGCGGAGTACAACTACGATTCCCGCGAATCAAAGACGGTAGTACCCATAGGCTTACAAGAAATAGCACTAGAGGATGTCGACGCCGGGAACCAAATCCCCCTGACGTCTGTTCTGAACACTTTTGGACTCCCTAGTCGTTTCAGCTTCGTCCCCTGGCAGAATGACCTCTTCCTGGGAACCCGTCTCGAGTTCAATGACGCGGGCGGGACACGCGCACTCGGCGGCATCTTCTGGGATCTCGAGTATCGGAGCTGGCTGGTTCGGCTGGAAGCAAGTCGGCGCATCGGCAACGATCTGCGCGTATCGTTGAACGCTCTCGTTCCGGGGTACATCGCTGAGGAGGATCCACTTTCGAGTTTTCGTAAGGACGATATGATCCAACTCGAGGCGAAATACTTCTTTTAAATGTCGAGCCGCAGAAGCGCGATTGCGCATGTTGACCCAACACGGACCAGCAACACGCCTCCGGAACGCTGATTTCGCATTCGAGATTGATGCCAGATTCTTCGATCCCTTCCCCAGATTCCCTCTTCGGATCGCAATCACCGAGACCGATTCGTCACACAGCCCACGCGCTGGAAGACGGGCTGGTCGTTGTCGACCATGAGAACGACCAGCTGATCGTGCTGAACTCTTCTGCCGGACTTGTCTGGCAATGGCTTGTCGAGGGAGCCGACTTCGAGCTGATGGCAGATCGGATGGCTGCCATTTTCGACATACCTACGGCTGTTGCGGCAAGGGACATAGCGGCGGCGTACGCGGTTTGGACTGAAAACGGATTGCTCAGAGAATCAATAAGCGATTCCAGACTGTCCGCAATGCCGACTAGGGCGCCTCGTCAGGTGCCCTCGGAAACCCAGGTGACTCCTGAAGGCTGTTTCCCCTATAGCGAGAAGACCTATCTGCTGTCGACCGAACCCTTTCGTCTCCGATACCAGACCCAGGACTTGGAATCGATTTTTCACCCTCTCATGGCGCACTTGGAAATCGCGGACAGGATCACGCGATGGGATTATGAGTTGCGGGCCGGTGGGCGCGAATACGTCCTTCTGCGTAACAGAAAGGAAATGCACAGAGACACCTTGATCGGTCTTATCCAAGGACGCTTGGTCATGGAAGTCCTCCAGATCAGCTATCCAAACAAGGAATGGCTTGCCGTTGCCCACGCAGGCGCCGTCAGCGATCACCGCCGTGCTGTTGTGATGCCGGCGCGCTCCGGAAGCGGAAAGAGCACCCTGACTGCGGCACTCGTACACTCGGGGCTCAGCTATTTCGGTGACGACATCATCCCGCTAACGAGGAAAGGGCCCCTGGCCGTGTCCTTCCCGACTCGGATTGGCCTCAAGGAAGGGAGCTGGCCGGTCTTGGCCGCCTATTACCCTAGTTGAGCTCGAGTCCCATCTATCGCCACCGCGGCCTGAAGGTACGTTACTCGGATCCCTTGCCCTCCGGGGAAACGGTGCCTGAACCGGTGCCGGTAGGCTGCCTCGTTTTCCCCCAATACGATCCCGGAGCGACCTCGCAACTGACGGAGTTGTCGGCGCTGGAGTCTCTGCAACGTTTCATCGAGGCCCGCGTCTTTATCGGCAATCCAATTGAAAGCCGCAAGGTCGAGGATCTTCTGGACTGGATCGCTGGTGTCCGTCGCTATGCGCTCCGTTACAGTGATCTAGGGCAGGCCGCGCGAATGGTCCGCGAGCTATTGACGCAATGAGCCGGCTGGATAGCTTTCTTTTCCTTTGCCGCTGCCTCGCCCCCAATGACGCCGACTCGGTCCTCGTTACGGAGATCAGGAGTGGCCGCCTGAGCTGGGAGCAGGTGGTCGCGATTGCCAGCGGTCATCTCGTGACTCCGATCCTTTATTGGTCTCTCGAGAAAAAAGGACTCTTAGGGGAGCTACCAGAGGAGCTTTGTTCCTATCTGGAAGCGATCTTCGACCTCAACCGGCAGCGTAATCAGCAGATTCTGGATCAACTGGTCGAAGTTGCCGCGCTTCTCAACACCCTGGGTGTCGAGATCGTTTTGCTGAAGGGCGCGGCAAGTTTGGCTGCGGATCTGTACGGGGATATGGGCGTCCGCTGCCTCAGCGACTTGGATCTGCTGGTACCGCAGGATGCACTCAAGGATTGTGTTTGCGCTCTGGAAGCGGACGGCTATTCATCATTGGACCCAAAGCTGTTTGGTTAGGCCTTGCTTCAAAGCAGAGGCAGCATTTCGGAGGGCCCGATCAATGCAAGAGAGTCACGGCCACGCGTCTCAGGACCAGGGCGTCGAAAAAAACTACGACAAGATCGACCGGCGACGCGCCCTCAAGAAAATGGGCAAATATGGTGCCTACACGGCTCCGGTCATGCTCGCGATGCTGACAAAGGATGCCAACGCCACGTATTGCTCGCCGACGGATAGCGTAGATTCCTCGTGCTAGCCGCGATCGCGTAACCTCGTCTC
>JAJDOL010000302.1 GCA_022340195.1 Chromatiaceae bacterium | reverse complement strand
AGTAATTCGCCGGAATATCCCGACAGGACAGCACACCTGCCACCTGTCCGTTTTCCAATACGGGAAGATGGCGGAACTTGTGGTCGAACATGACGGACAGGCTGTGCACCAGGGTAGCGTCGGATTCGACGGTGATCAGCTCTCTGGTCATCACCTCCTCGAGGCGGACATCCTGCGGTCGCAGCCCTTAGGCGACCACGCGATTGAGTAAATCTCTTTCGGTAAAGAGTCCTTTCAGCTCTCCCGAGTCGATTACCGGAATTGCCCCGATGCGGTGCTCGGCCATCTTCTCCGCCGCCTCCTGAACCGATGCCCCGGATCCAAGGCTGATGGTCTCTTGCCCCTTGATCAAGGTACCGACGCTCTGGTAGCTCATCTCCGTTCTCCAACTTGTTATTGTTCGGACATCCGACAGATCCGGTCCCGAATCCGGTGCCCTTCGAAACGGATGGGACCTCCGGGACGGAAATCTGGAGAGGGAGTATAGAACGTTGCGAAAAGAGTCTTTCCCCCGATTTATTTGTGTAAATGGAGTGAGAAAGCCCCTCCGCCTCGACGTATGGCGATTGAGCAAGAAGTTCATGAGCCGTGGCTCGCAGGGTAGGGCATGTCGACCGATAGGACTGGGTTTCCGATACCTCTCAAAAACCGGTCAGGGGCTCGACGACCCCTGTGGCCGTGCCGCCGTCAATGGCTCGATGGACGTTGCGCGCAGGTTTGATGGTGGGATCGCGACCCTCTGTGAAGCTCTGCTCCCGAACGATAATGCGGTAGGCTTTGGCCAGCTGCAAAGCCCTCTGCGGCGAGGCGTAGACCAACGTGGTGATATCTCTGTTCAATCGTTTGAGCATCTCGCCGTCGAGCTGGCCGGCGCTGTCGAAGAAGCGCCGGCGGGCCTCGGTGTTCTCGCGGAGCTCATCGCCGGCACCATTGGAGCGCAGGTAGAAGGCGTACTCGGGCTTACCGTCGCTGCGCACCCGCTCCGGCAGACCACGAAGGTCCTTTTGACTCCAGTGGTACCAACCGTCGCGGATACCGTTGCCTGCCTGAAGTTTTCGCGCAAAGGCGAAGCTGGAATCGGTAGTGGCGCCGATGCCGCTGTGGCAGCCGATACAGAATGCCAGCTCTTCGTAGGTTTGTGGGCGCAGCTCGCCCTCGGCATCCTCGATCATGGCAGCATAGACCCAGCCCTGGTCGTTGCTGACGCCCGTTTCCATGTTGCCGCGGACAACGCGCAGGCGGTCGGGGAAGTCGTGCTTCTCCTTGAATTCCGCAGCGGCGCGCGATTCCAAACGCGAGTAGGTCATCCAGTACCGCTTGCGCGCGTAGCGGACCTCTTTGATGCGTGCCGACAGGCGATTGTTGCCGGTGGGGTCAGGGTCGATGTAGCGCACCGTGTGCATAAACTCGGTGCCTTCAGGGTACAGGCCGGCGGCCAGGTGCACTTCGCCGTCGCGCTGTGCAGCGAGGGCCTTTCCGACGTACCACATGTGCCGATTTTCGAGCGGCGCCCAGTCGTACTTGACGAGCTTCGCGGTAGCGATGCGACCATCCTTGTCCAGATCAACACCGCCGAGGACGGCTTCGTCCACCGCCGGAATCGGCACGTCGGCCTCGCGGATCATTGCCTCGACGATCGCCAGGTTGGTCTTGTAGACGGTTAGATCGAGCTTCCCCGAGGGGTCCCGACGAAAAGGCTCGGCCAACCTGATCAGCACGTCGTCGGTCGAGCCGTTGGTTGGCCAGAAGGTGCCCGGAAAGGGATAATAGGCAAAGGCACGCCAGCCAGTCGGCTCGCCCGAAGGCGAACGGTCGAAACCTTCCTCGTCGAATTCGAGCCAGGCATCCGGTACGAAGCCCTCCCACTTGCCGTCGGAATCGTAGTCCCAGGCCGATGGGTCGGCCGCCAGCCGCTGCGCAGGCGCGATTCGACCCTCGGAGTCGAAATAGTTGCTGTGCCTGATATAGGCGAGGATCTCCGCGTCGCCGATGGCCGTCACGGCGGCGCTGCGATCCTTGAACAGGTTGGTCCAGGGGTTGTTCTCCGCTGCAAGCGGAAAGGAATGGGCCAGCTGCAAGTCGCCATCGTTGACATAGTTTGGCCGGTGCGACTTCGTGTGGCAGGCATAGCAGGGGTTGTGAACACCCCCGCCGTCGTCCTTGGTTTTGGTGTAACACTGCGACGGAATGTGAGCTGTCTCGTTGCGCAGAATGCGCTGCTTCAAGTCCGGCGACTCGGCGCAGGCTGTTGCCGCTTGCAGTCCGAAGAAGCAGACAAAGGTCAGTAATCTCGTGTTCATAGCATCTGTGGTTAGGGTCCAGACAACGGAAAAGGCAGGGGCCCTCGAGCCCCTGCCTAGTCTCGAGACGGGTTTAGGGATTGGGTCTATTCGAGACTTTTCCCTGTCAGTCGCCGTCCATCGCAGGGAAGGGACCGATGTAGCCGGTGTAGCCCCGGTCATCGGCCGGGTCTTCCAGCTTGTCGCTGTCGGACTCGCCGTAAGGGTGCTGGACCACCGACATCAGGTAGGCGAAGCCGTTGATGTTGGGGTAGAAGTAGGGGGAGGTGGTCTCTGAGCCGTAAGGCGTGGTCTGGATACGGGTCAGCTGGCCCGAGCCCAGATTGTAGGCCCAGACCATGTCGTTCTGGTGACCCGAGCCGGTGTCCTCACCAATGATCAATGTATCGTAGCCGGGCATGTAAGTGAGGTTGTCAGGGTTGGCGATGCCATTTACATCGCACTTGTTCTGACCGTCGTAGTCCGGCGACTCCGTGTCCGCACCATAGTCCTCGGTCATCGGGACTCCGGCGACCAGACCGTACATGTTGGTGGCGGCGTAGGCGCCATCCACGTCCATGGCAAAGACGGCACCGCACACATTGCCCTTGGCGAGGGTCATGTGGTTTGCTCCACCCAGGTCGTAGTTGTCATAGGAGCCGGGGGTGGGATAGCCATCCTTGCCTACGCGGGTACCGTCCAGCATGCCGCGGTCCACCTCGGACATGGCCAGGTATAGCCGGCCGGCCTCGGGATTGAAGGTGATGCCTTCCATCTTGCGAAATTCGGTAGTGCCGCCTTCCATCGCCGCCCAGCGGCGGGTCTCCAGGCGCGAGGCAATCAGCTCGTCGGTAGCGTCGACTGCGTCGTCGCCGTTCACATCCCGCAGCTTGAGGCACTGATGATCACCGTCCTCGTGGCCCGAGTTGATCGAAGTGTAGCCTTCGGCGCAGCTGTCGTCGGCGTTCGGTTCGACCTCGTCGAAGATATCGGCGAAGCTGTATTGTTCGATCCAGCCCAAGACCTCGTCGTCCGTAGCATGACCCAAGTAGATCCAGTTGAGGTTGGCCGCGCCCAGGCCGCCGGCGCTGATCTGATTCCATTGCGCCACCCACAGAGAGCCGCCGCTCAGATCACCCTCGGTATCGGCCACGAAGCGGAACAGGCCTACGTTGGTGCCGTCATCAGTCATGTAGGCGGTCTTGCTATCGGGCATCACATAAGCCAACTCGAGGGCAATTCGGCCCATGGCGTAGTGCTTGTCGACCGTGGCGTTGCTGTAATTTTTTACCGCCACCTCGACCGGATAGCCGTAGTAGTAGGGGTTCATGACATTAACTGCCTCGGACGGATCGGCACCGAAGTAGGTCGCCATCTGGGCGTTGTAGTCACTGATTTCGCCATCGCGCCAAGTCTTGGCGTCCGGCTCGTACTCCTCTGACCCCAGATGGGTGCCCCAAGGGGTCACGCTGCCCGCGCAATGCACCCAGCCACCCTTGAGACCGGAGAAATCCAGTGGGCGAGTGCGCCTCGCGTAGAGCGAGCCGTTCTGCCGGTTCTGCCGCATTTCGGTCAAGTACATGGCGCCCGGCCGGGCCTCGAAGTGGGAAACCATGTACAAGCGGCCGTTGTCCCCGATCAGCAGCGAGGAGAAGTCGTTGTCGCTGGAGATGACGTCCGAGCCATCTTCAGCCATCAATTTCTGGCCGTTGATATCGAACAGCTGGCCGAATACGCCGATGTCGGGACGGCGCCCGCGGAGGTCGCCGGAGCGCAGGATGGTGTGATAGTCGATTGCAACGGGTTGACCATCCACAACGGCTCGATCGGACGCGATGATCTGGCGCTTTTCCTGATCCGTGAGTGGAACAGGGGCTTCGTCGAAGAGGATGGTTCCCGCCTGAACAGCAGGGATGCCGGAAAGGGCTGCTGCAACAGCGAGGGCAATGGTCTTGGGTCGCATCGTTGATCTCCGCGGTCATGAGGTGGCAAGTGGGTCGTGTAGAATAGAGCGGACATGTGACGCACGAATGGCTCTTCCGTGAAGGGATCGAGACATGTGTGGCAGTGCAGTCGAAACCTCGACGACGCCGAGGCGAGCGGGATACCGAAGAAACGGAAGCGGACGACGGCTATGTTTGCGGAACGCCGGGTTAGACAAACGGCATCGGATCTTACGAGCTACCGGGACAGAGCACGGCCGATGCCGGCTATGACTCGTCGGTAGCCGCGGGTCGCGCGAACCCGACCGAAGTCGACGCCACCAATGAAGGATTCGATCCGGAGAGGCTTATCGGGATCCGCTTGGAGACCCGGGCCGGTGTCGAGTACTTGCCGTCAGACGTCGAAGTGGGAGGCAAGGATGCTGATTGCCGCTCCCGTGCTTCGTCGGATTCGCGCCCGTAGGCGATGGCGGCGCCGCGCAGCGGCAGGTGAAGCGACGGCTGGAGGCGGGGTAGAGAGGCGTGGAAAGAACCGAGGGAGGGCCGTAGAACGGCAAAGCGCAGCGCAACCCGACGTTCCGGTGCTGCTTGCAACGCAAGCAATACTGTACA
>JAJDOL010000372.1 GCA_022340195.1 Chromatiaceae bacterium | reverse complement strand
GACAATCTTACACCGATACCTTTCCCGTTTGGCGCGCTCGTGGTTGCCTAATGATTACCACCCTCGCTCCAGATGGGGCTTGAGAAACCGACCCGTATGGGATGACTCGTTCGTGGCAATCTGCTCGGGCGTTCCCGCGGCTATGACCTCGCCACCCCTGTCGCCGCCCTCGGGACCCAGGTCGATGATCCAGTCGGCGGTCTTGATCACGTCCAGGTTGTGCTCGATGACCACGACGGTGTTGCCGTGGTCGCGCAGGCGGTGTAGCACCTCCAGCAGCTGTTTGACGTCGTGGAAGTGCAACCCCGTCGTGGGCTCGTCGAGGATGTAGAGTGTGCGGCCGGTGTCGCGCTTGCTGAGCTCGCGCGAGAGCTTGACGCGCTGGGCCTCGCCCCCGGACAGAGTCGTCGCGCTCTGGCCGAGGCGGACGTAGGACAGTCCCACGTCCAGCAGGGTCTGGAGCTTGCGTTTGATCACCGGAACGGCGGAGAAGAACGCCAGGGCGTCCTCCACCGTGAGATCGAGGACCTGGTCGACGGTCTTTCCCTTGTAGCGGATCTCGAGGGTCTCGCGGTTGTAACGCCGACCTTTGCAGGTATCGCATTGGACGTAGACGTCGGGGAGAAAGTGCATCTCCACCCGAATGAGTCCGTCCCCGCGACAAGCCTCGCAGCGGCCTCCCTTTACGTTGAAGCTGAACCTGCTCGCGGTGTAGCCGCGGGAGCGGGCCTCCGGCACCGAGGCGAACAATTCTCGCACGGGATTGAAAAGCGCCGTATAGGTTGCCGGATTGGAACGGGGTGTGCGGCCGATGGGACTTTGGTCTATGTCAACGACTTTGTCGTAATGATCCAGCCCTTCGATCGACCGGTGCTCGGCCGGGCGTAGGCTCGCGCCGTTGAGTCCACGGGCGGCGGCCGGATAGAGGGTGTCGTTTATGAGGGTGGATTTGCCCGAGCCCGAGACCCCGGTGATACAGCAAAAGGTGCCCACCGGCACGGAGACATCGACTTGCTTCAGGTTGTGGCCGCAGGCTCCGAGGATGCGCAGCTGGCGTTTGGGATCGATGGGCGTGCGCGTAGCCGGGATCTGGATGCGCAGAGCACCGCACAGGTAGCGGCCCGTGATTGAGCGGGGGTCGGCCGCTATCTCATCGGCGGTGCCCTGGGATACGATCTCGCCGCCGTGTACCCCCGCACTCGGTCCCAGGTCCACCACGCGGTCGGCGGTGCGGATGGCCTCCTCGTCGTGCTCGACCACGATAACGGTGTTGCCCAGGTCGCGCAGGTGGGTGAGGGTGCGTAACAGCCGGGCGTTGTCGCGTTGGTGCAGGCCGATCGAGGGCTCATCCAGGATGTACATGACGCCGACCAGGCCGGCGCCGATCTGGCTGGCGAGTCGAATGCGTTGGGCCTCGCCGCCCGAGAGGGAGTCGGCACTCCGCTCCAGGGACAGGTAGTTGAGACCGACGTCTACGAGGAAGCGCAGCCGCTGTGCGATCTCCTTGATGACCTTGGCGCCGATCTCACCGCGCCGACCTCCAAGGACGAGGGTGTCGAAGAAGCGCAGCGCCTCGCCGACCGGCAAGGCGGCCAGCTGCGGCAGATTGTGGTCTGCAACCAGCACGTGGCGTGCGGCCTCGTTAAGTCGGGAGCCGCCGCAGTCGGGGCAGGGCTGCTGGGAGATGTAGCGGGCGAGCTCCTCGCGCACCGTGTTGGAATCGGTCTCCCGGTAGCGTCGCTGCATATTGCGGATTATGCCCTCGAAGGGTCGCACCTTGCCGGATCCGCGCTCGTGGGGCAGCTTGAGCTTGATTTTTTCCCGTCCGGAGCCGTAGAGGATCAGCTCGCGTACCTGCTCCGGAAGCCTCTGCCAGGGGATCTCCACGTCGAAGTCGAAATGGGCGCCCAAGGCACGAATCATCTGGAAATAGTACGCGTTGCGCCTGTCCCATCCGCGTACGGCACCGCCGGCGAGGCTCAAATGTGGATGGACGACGACCTTTGCCGGATCGAAGAATTGCTCCACCCCCAGGCCGTCGCAGTTGGGACAGGCACCAGAGGGGTTGTTGAAGGAGAACAGGCGCGGCTCCAAGTCCGCAATGCTGTAGCCGCACACCGGACAGGCGAAGGACGCGGAGAACAAGAGCGCCTCGCGTTCAGGATCGTCGATCCATGCGACGCGCGCCAGGCCACCGGATAGGCCCAGCGCCGTCTCGAACGACTCGGCGAGGCGTAGCGCGAGATCCGCCCGGACCCGAAAGCGGTCGACGACCACCTCGATGTTATGCTTGCGCTTGAGATCGAGCTGCGGGGAATCGCCGAGCTCGAACAGCTCGCCGTCGATACGGGCTCGAATGAAGCCCTGGGCATGGAGCTCGCCGAGTAGGCGTTGGTATTCACCCTTTCGTTCCGATACCACTGGGGCCAATAGCATCAGCTTCTCGCCCTCGGGCAGAGCCAGTATTTGGTCCACCATCTGGCTCACGGTTTGGGCCTGCAGGGACGCGCCATGCCTGGGGCAGTGGGGATCGCCGACGCGGGCGAAGAGCAGGCGCAGGTAGTCGTAGATCTCGGTGATAGTGCCGACGGTGGAGCGCGGGTTGTGGGAGGTGGTTTTCTGCTCGATGGAAATAGCCGGCGACAATCCCTCGATATGATCCAGGTCCGGCTTTTCCATCACAGACAGGAATTGGCGCGCATAAGCCGACAGAGACTCCACGTAGCGCCGCTGTCCCTCCGCGTAGATGGTGTCGAAGGCCAGCGAGGACTTGCCCGATCCCGACAACCCCGTGAACACGATCAGCCGGTCCCGCGGTAGGTCGAGGTCCAGATTCTTGAGGTTGTGGGTGCGGGCGCCGCGGATGCGGATGCTGTCCATCATGGTGTTTTGCTTTTAGCGATAAGGGGGTAGGGTGGGCATCGCCCACTTGGCTCTCGAATCCACCGGGGCCAAGCACAGACCAACCTGTTACTATAATCAGCCTTTTGCGTCGGAGGCAAAGCGAAGTACATGAGGCGTTCCAAACTGCCCGTCTTGCCCATGACAGGATCCGAGCAACGGGCGGCCGCGGGCCTGGCGGGAATCTATGCCCTGCGCATGCTCGGACTCTTTCTGATCCTGCCCGTATTCGCGGTCCAGGCCCAGTCGCTGGTCGGGGCCACACCCCTGCTCATCGGTTTGGCCATCGGCGCCTACGGTCTCACCCAGGCCCTGCTGCAGATTCCCTTCGGTCTGCTTTCGGACCGCATCGGGCGCAAGCCGGTGATCTTCGCCGGGCTCGCCCTGTTCGCGCTCGGCAGCGTGGTCGCGGCTATGTCCGACAGCATCCATGGTGTCATCCTCGGGCGGGTGCTCCAGGGCAGCGGGGCCATTGCCGCGGCGGTGATGGCGCTCACCGCCGACCTTACCCGCGAGGAGGTACGTACCCGGGCCATGGCAGGCATCGGGGTCAGCATCGGACTCTCCTTTGCCGTGGCCTTGGTGATGGGACCCGCCTTGTCCCACTGGATCGGGCTCGATGGCATCTTCTGGTTCACCGCTGCGCTGGCGCTCGGCGGCATTCTCATCCTGGCCCTGGTCGTGCCCAATCCGGACCACACCAGCGTGCATCGGGATGCCGAGCCGGTGGTCGCTCAACTCGGCGGAGTGCTGCGCAATCCAGAGTTGTTGCGCCTGGATTTCGGCATTTTCTGTCTGCACCTGACGATGACCTCGCTTTTCTTGGTGGTTCCGCTGGCCCTGCGCGACCACGGGCTGCCCGTGGGTCATCACTGGTGGATCTACCTGCCGGTGCTGTCCCTCTCGGTGGCCCTCATGGTGCCCTTCATCATCCAGGCGGAGAGCCGGGGTCGGATGCGCCCCGTCTTCCTCGGCGCCGTGCTGACTCTGGCGGGAGCCATGATGGGGCTCCATTTTTTCGCTGCCGGTATCGCCGTCATTGCCCTGTGGCTGGTGCTCTTCTTCACGGCGGTCAATCTGCTCGAGGCGTCTTTGCCGTCCCTGATCTCCAAGCTGGCACCGGCGGTCGCCAAGGGCACGGCCATGGGAGTCTATTCCACCTCGCAATTTTTCGGCGCTTTTTGCGGTGGGACGCTGGGCGGCTGGGTGCATGAGGTTTGGGGCGAGAGCGGCGTGTTCTTGTTCGCCGCTGCAGTCGCCCTGGTTTGGTTTGCCGTGGCTTGGCCCATGGGCAATCCGGGTCGGCTCGGAAACCTGGTAATTCGAACCGGGGCGGTGGCGGATGTCTCTGCGCTGCGCCAAGGACTGCTGGCGGTACCGGGCGTGGAGGATGCGGAGGTGGTGATCGAAGAAGGGTTGGCCTACCTCAAGGTGGACAATGCCAGGCTCGATTCGGCAAGATTGCAGGAGCTCTCGGCAGGGATTTGAGTGCGCAACAGGCCTGGCTCGGATGCCTGCATTCAGGTCGAGCACCGCTTCGGAGGTTTCGTTCACGTCTCGCATGGGCGCGTCACAGGTGCATTTAGATTTGGAGGTCAAGAGGGGATATGAACAGAGGAAGCATCAACAAGGTCATCCTGGTCGGCTATCTCGGGGCGGATCCCGATACACGCTATACGCCGAGCAATATGGCGA
>JAJDOL010000370.1 GCA_022340195.1 Chromatiaceae bacterium | reverse complement strand
GGCCACTTGCAAAGGAGGATATCCTACAGAACGGGCACCCAAAGAAGCAGCGCTGATCGGTCAGAGCTCGCGCGTCAGAGCGGCACTTCAACTAACTGATTTTCCGGATAACTCAGCTTATCTTAGTGCCATTCGGCTCTGGCCCCTTTGCAACCCTGACCCCTTTGCCACCAAAGAGCAAATATCCGTGGACCAGGTGCTGTACGAGAACGCAGAAGATAGCGCGCGAGCCAGGAAAGCTGGGTTGCGGCAGGATCCTAACCCGATACCGCCTTGGGAGTGGTGGAAAAACAACAGAGCGCAACTGATGGAGAAGGCGGTGTTGATGCTGGCGCTTGTGATTACGCTTTCAGCGTGTACGACTAACCGGCCCGCTAAAGACAGCGAGGAAGGGACATCGGGACCCACAATCTACGGGCAGATCTCGGTATTGGCGTAAACCGGATATCCGATGGATGACGGTCCCCCGAGTAACCGCCCGACTTGCGAAGCCAACCAGCTATCCGACTTCCCGCCCGACTCCTTCACCATCGCCACGTTCTGCGAGTCCTGTGGGCATCAGGGGCAGCTTGACCGGGACAGGGTGCCAGATGGCGTCACGGTGCAGCAGCTTCCCAAGCTACTCCGTTGCTCCAAATGCGGTGCGAAGGAGGGATCGATCCGAATCGTCTACACGGTGGCGGGTGGGTTTCGCCACGCCTGACCTGGTAAAAAACGCCCCGACATTTCTACCGGGGCGTCATTCACCACGAGAGAGGAGGCGCCATCCCTGGCATGGCTTTGGCAAACTTCGCACATGGACAACCCTGATTCCATATTACGTCCTCTCATGCGCTCGTTCTGTGATTCCCTCCACATATGAGATACCCGCGCTCGCTCGTCAGCCCACTGGCCAACCGTCAGGTTCGGTGGTTAGTGGTTCAACTGGCTCTACTCCTTCTCCGGCTGATTCTTCCACTCGCGCCAGCGCCCGGCGCGACCTGTTGCTGTTGAGCTGATCGGCATTTTGGACGGTCCAGTCCGCCACCTGCAGCAGGGCGTCGATCTTTTCCCGTGCGAGCTGTTCTGGCTGAAACATCTGGATCAAAAGCTAAGCTTCAGCGTAGCAGCGTAGCAGCGTAGCAGCGTAGCAGCGTGGCAGCGTGGCAGCTTGTCCGCGACCGGGAAGAACTTTGTCTGGAAGCCCAGGTTCGCTTCCTGGCGGTGTGCCTTTAACAGCCTGAGTTCTATGCTAATATCAATTAGTACACTTCAATCGACCAGGAGCGGAAACATGAGAAAAACCATTCTATTATCGATTATCGGCGCCGGTTTGTGTCTCTCGACCACGATCGTCCCCGCTCAGAATTTGCTGAGCCCCGGAACGACTGGCGGCTCCCCCTATTCGAGTGACGGGGACGTCAACTCAGAGAGAGCCGCTTCACAGAAGGCGGTGCCATCCGGATGGAACTATTTTCATGCCACGAACTGCCAGTGGGCTTTGGAAAAGGGTGATCAGGTTCTCTATGTTTTCCCCGCGGAAGGCGGTTATTGGTGGACAGCAAATAACCTGTACGTCCACAACATGTTAGCCGCGGCATGCCAGACCGGCAACTGGGTGGCCGTTCACGTGATCAACTCCAACACTGGCGAGTGGGACTCGCTTTGGACTTACGACTTCGACTAATACGGATCGGTCAAGAAATCGTAGCATCATGTCAACTTCCTGTTTCCCGGCGTGTGCGTCCTGCGGCGGCTGGGACTCAGGAGTCAGAGAGAATCTGTTTCGGATCGCGGCTGCCGTTGCGCAACCTGAACATCAGGCAAGGTTATGGCGTTTCGTCCGCAATAAAAGAGATCAACGAAGCGTTCAAACATAGCGTGGGGGCAGCCGCCTTTGCCCGCTCAACATCCGTGGCGTCCGCGATGGCCGGAAGAAGACGCAACGCGACAAATTCGCGTTGGAAGAAGCGGATATGTTTTCACTTGGCAGCAGCCCGATGACCCAACGGCTTGAACAGTACGATGAGCAGGGGCAGCAGCGTCAGGTTGGCAACCAGTGCGATCAGCATGGCCATACCGGTCAGCAGGCCGAAGTAAATGGTCGGGATGAAGTTCGACAGGACGAGGATCGAGAAGCCCAGGGCCACGGTTACAGAGGTGTAGTAAATGGCTCGCCCGACGCTGCCGTGGCTGCGCTCGACGGCCGCCCAGTAGTCGCCGTCGATCGCCAGCTCCTCGCTCACTCGATGGACGTAATGAATGGTATTGTCGACGCCGATGCCGATGGTGATGGCAGCGATGGTGATGGTCATTATGTCCAACGGGATGCCGAGCCAGCCCATGGCACCAAGAATGACGGTTGCCGCCACCATAGTGGGAACCACACCGATGGCGGCGAGTTTCCAGTTTCGGAACAGAATCAGGAGCATGGCGCCGATCGCCACGAAGACCACAGCCAGGGTAAGGATCTGTGAACGGAATAGGCTCTGGAGCAAGTTGTTGTAGAGCACCAGCATACCGGACAGGTGCACCTGCGCTTCCTCCAGCCCCAGCTTGTCGACCAGATCTGTGCGGATGCGCTTGATCAACTCGCCGCGTTTCAGGTTGGGATCCGAGTCGATAACCCGGATAGCGAAGCGCAGCTGGTTGCCGTCCTCGGACATATAGGGCGCAAAGAGGGTATTTCGGATGTTCTCCGGAAGCCGCTTGTACATGACGGCCAGGGAAAAGTTGTCGAGGGGCTCGTCGCCGTTGAGCAGGGTTACGAGAGCCATCGTGGTGGAGATGGAGAGCACCTTGCCGGTTTCCGGCAGGCTCTCCAGATAGGCATGCACCTTGTCGGCATCGGCGAGCTGGAACATGTTGAACCAGTAACTGTCGCCGCTGATTCCGGCGCTCTCGTCATCGCTCAACTCGTCGTCGTACAGCGGGTCGTCTACGAGGTGGTCCGCTCCCGCGGTTTCCTCCTCCGCAAGCATCTCCAGATAGCTCTGGTCCGGATCGATAATCACGTCCAGGGGCGTTGTGCCCCCTAGCTGGCGGTCGATGAGAACCATGCCCTGATAGATCTCGGTACCCTTCTTGAAGTAGTCGATGAAACGGTTTTCCACCGTGAGCCGGAAGAGTCCAGCGATGCTCAGGATTACGAGCAGGGCGTAGATCAATAGGGTTTGGGTGCTGAAACGCTCGATAACCCGGGACAGGGAGCGGGTGATGGCGGCGGTGACGTCGTGGTGACGGAAGACCGGCTTTGCCGGTTCCAGTCGCACCGTGGCTGCGGGAAAGAGCAGAAAGCAGAGGATAAACGCGAGGCCCACGCCCGCTACCATCATCCATCCGAAGTCGATAACAGGCCGGATGCCGCTTATGACGAGCGACAGGAAGGCGACCTGGGTGGTCAATGCCGTGTAGAGCGAGGGCAGGAACTTGGAACGAATGGTCTCCTTGACCATGGCGCGTTGCTCCCCGTCCGGAGCCTCGGTTCGCAGCTCCAGGAACCGAACCATCAGGTGAACCGTCAAGGCCAGCGCCGTGATCAGCATCAGGGAGATGAAGTTGGAGGACACCACTGTAACGCGCCAGTCCATCAAGCCGAGGAAGCCGGTCATTCCAATGGCGGCGGCGATGCAGATGAGCATTGGGATAATGACCCAACGCGGTTGCTTAAAGGCTACCGCAAGCAGGCCGATCAAGAACAGGGCCACGCCGACGCCGAACACTCGGATGTCGCTGCGCACATAGTCGATCATATCGGAGGTGATCATGGGGATGCCCCCGAGATGGATCTCCGCCATATCCCGGTGGTGGTCGAGGATAGCGCGAACGGCCGCGATGTCTTCCTGCTCCTGGGCCTGAAGCCGGGCGCTGTGCGCCTTGACCTCGTCGGACACGGTCTGGAGCTCGGCGTGCTCCTCTGAGGATAGCTCGCGTTCGGATTGTTTCAGGCGCAAAGCCTCGCGCGTTTCGAGCAGCGCCCTGTAGCTCTCGTCGCGGCGAAAGCTCACCTGTATGGCCGTGGTCCGTCCGTCCGGACTGACCACGAGATTGCGGTAAAGCGGACTGTTGGTGAGCTCCTTGCGCGCCAGCTCGCGGTCCGTGTCCGGGGTTTCGAGGGTGCGCTGCTGTTGCTGGATCTCGGTCAGCGTGGTTCGCGGGCTGTCGATGAGCGGCACGTCGAGTAAGGTGGTCACGGAAGCGACTCGATCGAGAGCGGCCAACTCGTCACGCAGCTCGGCTATGTCTGCGAGCACAGCATCGGACATGAGGTCCGCCCGTGGCCGATAGGTCACGACCAGGAAGTCGTCGGAGCCGTAGTGCGCTCGAACACCGCGGTAATAGCGCAGATCGGCGTCGTTCTCCAGGATCAGCGAGTCGGAGGACGCATCCAGCTTGAACCCTTGCGCAAAGTACGCTGCGATGGCGACGAACACCGCGACTCCGAGCAGTACCCACAAGGGTCGGTCGAGAATCAGGCGGTAATACAACTGCGTTAGCTTGCCCAGCATCTTTGTCTCAATGGGGGAGGCGGAATGCGTCCGGATACGTGTTATTGTCGGCGGACGGATAGGGTCGGATCAATCACAAAGCTCCGGCACGCCCGTCAACCGACCGCCGATTGCGGATAGTTATTTCACCTTAGCATCCTTGCGAGACATCCAGCCTCATAATTTCGTTATCCGCAGGGCGTCGGTAAGGCAGAGAGCCGTGCCCGGTGCCCGGTCAAAGGCTGTAATCCAGCCGCAAGCGCTGCTGGAGCCGTTTCGCCTGCTTGAATGCCTCCTTGAGCATCAGCTTGTTGAGCTCGTTCAGGGATGCCGGATCGATGCGGTTTACCCGGTCGGGATCTGTCGTCGCCAGCTGCTGCTGAATACGGAACCGTTGGATTATGTGGAATGCCTCCACCGCGGCCGCAGTTTCCTCTGGGCGGCGGCTCATGGACTCAGAGGCCCCACGCAGGCGATCCGCCGTACTGGTTGCCCAAACGCCGTGGGCCAGGCCCCAGATGCGAGCCGCGTCCACGAAGGGGCGGGAGCCGTGGAGCTTGAGATCGATGGTGCGTGCGTGTCCCCGGCCACCGTCATACAGGAACCTTCCCATCCACCCTAGGGATGGCTCGCAAGTGAGGGCATCTTCGGCCATGGTGCGCAGAAAGCGTGGGAATTCGCCGGCTTGAGGGAGCAACCAGGAGCGCAGGTCGTCCACGAGCTCCTGGTGTCCGTAGAGGGGACGGAAGTCGAAGAAAATCGTGCTGTGTAGCACGGCCTTTGGCTCTGGAACGCGCATCCAACCCGCATACGCAGATTTCCACTCGTCGGAGCTCAGGCACCATGAGGGATTTCCGGCCATGATGTTGCCCTTGCACAGCCGAAAGCCGCAGGAATCCAAGCCCTTGTTTACCGCCTGAGCGAACTCCAGAAAGAGTGGCCGGAGCTCCTCGGTTTCCTGTTCCGATCCGGGGAGAAAGATGAGGCCGTTGTCCTGGTCCGTCGAGAAGGTCTGCTCCAAACGCCCCTCGGAACCGAAGACCACCCAGCACCAGGGGATGGGCGGCAGGTCGAACTCGTTCTCGATCAGCTCGATGATTCGGATGCACACCAGATCGTTCAGGGCGGACATCCAATGACAGATGGCCTCGACCCCCATTCCCGCGTTGAAGAGCTCAGAGCCGCGCCGGCGTATCGCATCCGCGGCCTTGATCATGGCCTGAACGTCTGCTGCTTGGGCGACGGTTTCAGCAAGTGTCTCCGCACCGCCGCCGCGCAGGCCGAACAAGTCCGCCTGGGAAAGGAGATTGTTCACCCGCCCGTCCCTATCTACCAGCACGATATGGCGCGCGAAACGCTTGGACATGAGCACCGTTGCCCGGTGCGACGGAGCGTCTGCGGGCAGGGTCGGAGGCGCGGCAGTCATGATCGCGACCACCGGCTCGTCCAGATCCCCCTGATTCATGCTGATGCGCAGGACCACGTCCGACAGCGTGACGAGTCCCAGGGGGAGTCCGCTTTCGTCATCCGCGACGACAGCGGCGTCGCATTGATTACGATCCATTAGGCCGAGCGTCTCGCGAACGCTGGTCACGGGAGGCACAATAAGCGGTGGGCGCCGGGGCAGCGTGTGCAGCGGCCCGTCTCCCAGCCCGAAGCTGGCGTAGGGGGATAGCGCGGCGGTTTGCTTGGACGCGGTATGGCGCATGTCAAACCTCTCTATGGGCGCCCAACGCGGGCTTTGACTCGGTATTCGTTGTGCGGTCCATCGAGGAGCGGATCGCGGCCGTGCCACAGACGGCGTGGGACAGCCCTGCGGATTTGGTGTTGCGCACGAAAACGGGTGTCTAATCGGATCTCGTTAACGGGACGCGAATACCTCTACCCGTGATGCTCGGAATGGGAGCTGGACTCATGACTACACCAATCCGAGCAGGTCCTTGACCTGTACGACCAGATCCCTGGTCGAGAACGGCTTGGTGATATAGCCGTCGGCTCCAAGCGCCAATCCCTTTGAGATCTCTGCCGCCCGGCCCTTGGCGGTGAGCATGATGATGCGGACGTCGGTAAGAGCCGGGTTGGAACGGACCTGCTTGCATACCTCGAAGCCATTGACCTTCGGCATCATTACGTCCAGCAGCACGAGATCGGGCCGGTGGGCTTCGATGCTGCTCAAAGCCTCCTCTCCGTTTCGCGCCACAAGGACCTCGAAGCCCTCGCGGCGCATCAGGAACTCGAGTGAGATGACGATATTGGGCTCGTCATCGACAATAAGAACCGTTTTGCTCATTTGACTCGTCTCTCGTAAACCGCCATGACGGCGACTCTTCAGGGTTTGGGGAGGATGAACGAGAAGGTGGCACCCGCGCCCGGGGTGCTTTCCGCCCAGATTCGACCGCCCAGGTGCTCGATGATCCGCCGGCTGATGGGCAGTCCCAGGCCGGTTCCCACGGGTTTCTCGTGACCGCCGGCGCCCTGACGAAACTTCTCGAAAATTACCGGGAGCTCGTCCTCCGAGATACCCTTCCCGTTATCTGCTACGCGCACCAGGTATCCAGCGGTATTTCTGCGCAGCTCGATGTCGACCATGCCTCTATCTCTTGGTACGAACTTGGCGGCGTTTGAAAGGAGGTTCAGCATGACCTGCGTCAACCGATCCCGGTCACCCCACAAGACCGCCGGTTGCTCCGGCAGGTACAGGTTTACGCGCGCTCCTCTGTTGTGAAAGAGCCGCTCGGTACTGTCCACGGACTGCTGGATCAGCTCACCAAGGTCCAGCCGTTCGGTCTGCCATTCGGCCGCTCCAGACTCGAGCTTCGCCAAGTCCAGCACCTGATTGACCAGCCTTGTGAGGCGCTCGGTCTCGGCAACGATGATTCCGATAAATCGGCCGCGCTCGTCCTGCGCCAGATCCGGATTGTCTTGCAAGATCTCGGAGAAGGCACGTATGGACGCGAGTGGTGTGCGAAGCTCGTGCGTCACGGAAGACATGAAGTCGTCCTTCATGCGATCCAGCTCCATGAGTCTCTCGTTTGCGGCTCGCAAGTCAGTAGTGGCGGTCTGAAGCTCTTGAGACTTCTGCTCCAGCTGGTGACTGTACGCACGGATCTGAGATGCTTCGTCCAGGATGCCCATCACCTCGTCCAGCCCAAGGGGCTCTTCCTTGGTCACCGAGGATACCATCACCCGTGCCGAGGCGCTCCCGATGGCGCCGGCCAGCAGGGTTTCGGCGAAGGTCACCGTGTGGGCGTCGGCGGGTAGCTCGCGCTCGGAGCGCAATCCGAGCTTGTGGGCGTGCTCGCGAAAGGCCCGTTGCGCCTGTGGTGTCCCCAGGAAACGTCCGGTTAGGCCGATGAGCTCCTCCACCTCGGCACTTCCTCGCCAGAAGCCGCCGCCGACGGGTCGATCCCGTTTCAGGGCGTCCACGAACAATGTTGCCTGGGCCGTCTCCACCGCATTGGGTACACGCAACAGGGAAACCCCGAGAAAGGCACCGAGATTGGCGGTCAGGCTCCAGAACAGGCAGTGGGAAAGCTGATCCAGGCCGTTGAGTCCAAACAGGGCCTGGGGCTTTAACCAGTCGATACCCAACGCTCCCTCATTGAGAAAGCTCATCGGCAGCCAGCCCGACTTGGCGAAGGAGGGTAGCAGCAAGGTGTAGATCCAGACCACAAAACCGGACGCCAATCCCGCCAGGGCCCCGTTCCGGGTACCGCCGCGCCAGTAGAGGCCGATGATCATGGCCGGCGCGAACTGGGCCACCGCGGCGAAGCTGATCAGTCCGATGCTGACCAGGGCGTAGGCCTCGCCGGCGAGGCGGAAGTAGAGATATCCCAGCATCAGGATGACGACGATGGCCCAGCGGCGTATCCGCAGGAGAACAGCGCCGACGTTCTGTATTGGCGGGACGTGTCCCCAACGTCTTAGAAGTGCCGGCATCACAAGGTCGTTACAGGCCATGGTGGATAGCGCGATGGTCTCGACGATGACCATGCCGGTGGCAGCTGAGAGGCCGCCGATAAAGGAAAAAAGAGCGAGCCACTCTTGGTGGTGGACCATAGGTAGGGTGAGGACGAAGGTGTCCGCATCGACATTGCCGTCCTGGAACTGGAGCTGACCGGCCAGGGCAATGGGCAGGACGAAAACGTTTATCAAAAACAGGTAGAGGGGAAACAGCCAGATGGCCCGACGCAGCTGCCGCTCACCGCTATTCTCCACGACGGCAACTTGGAACTGGCGCGGCAGAAACATGATCGCGAGACCTGCGAGAAGGCACAGAGAGAACCAGGAGGCGTGGCTGCCCACACCGGGCTCGAGGAGCGGCTTGACGTGACCGGCCTCCTGCGCACGTTGGAAGATATCGCCGAAACCGGAGTAAAGACCGAAGGTTACGAAGAGGCCGACCGTCGTAAAGGCCACCAGCTTGACGACGGATTCGAGGGCGATGGCGGCCACCATGCCTTCATGGCGCTCACTCGCATCCAGATGGCGCGTGCCGAACAATATTGTAAATGCGGCGAGCAGCAGCGCCATGTAAAAGGCTTTGTCCGCCCAGAAGGGCAGGGTGTCCGCATCTCTGGGCATCACAATGTCCGGATACTGGAGCAGGATGCTGAAGCTGCCGGAAATGGCCTTGAGTTGCAGTGCGATGTAGGGGACGATGCCGACGATCGCGATCAGGGTCACCAGTCCGCCCAGAAGATGGCTCTTGCCGTAGCGTGAAGCGATGAAATCCGCAATCGAAGTAATGCGCTGGGTCTTGCTTATCCTAATCATCTTGAGAAGCAGGAAGCCCCAAAGTGCGACGGCCATCGTTGGGCCCAGATAGGTCGGCAAGAAGCCGATACCGGTTTCCGCCGCTCGGCCGACGCTGCCGTAGTAGGTCCAGGCCGTGCAGTAAACGGCCAAAGAAAGCGCATAAACGGTTGGGGACGCGATAGCGGAGCGTCCCTTATCGGCACGCCAATCCGCCCAGTAAGCGACCGCAAAAAGCAGTCCCAGGTACAGAAAGGACGTTAGAATGACTGTCGTTCCGCCGAGCACAGCCGCTCCTCGGTGCACCGCGCCGCTGTCATTCGCCGTGCCCCCTGAGTATCCAGGCAAGCAGAGCGATCAGCGCGGCCCAGGCGCTGAATAGGTACATGTAGAGGAGAGGGATGCCGTTCCAGGTGAGCGGTCGGTCGAACAGCGCGGTCACGGGGGAGCAAAAAAACAGCAGGCCGACAAGGAAGGCGGCTACCAAGCGATGACCGGTAAGCGTGGACCGTTTCACTCCATCTTCTCCTAAAGCTTGACACCCGTTGAGTATAGTTCAGGTACCTTGCCAAGCTCGCGCTCGAGCTTCGCCCACGAGTCTCTGACTTGGCATTGAGTTGTCGGGCGATTACAGCGCCATGGCCCAGGTTTGGATCCAGGGAACCAGTCTTGAAAGGTTTGCCGCGTACTCGATCAGGGGAACGGCAATACGATCGCAACAATTACGCGAATTCAGACGATTTCCCGTCAACGGCCCAAGCTAGAACGGCATTCGACGCCTTTGGGCTCGACTTGACCCCGTCACTTCTCGACGGGCGCTTGCCGATTTGCGTGGCTCGCCTCTTTCTTCGTCGGAGCGATTGTGACCTCAACGCCGGTCTTTATCTTTTGCAGACCGCTGACGATGACCTTATCACCGGCCTCGATACCTTTCGAGACTACCCAATCGCCCTCGAAGGCCGGGCCGATCTCGACTACGCGCCGCTCCACCTTGTGGTTATCGCCGACCAGGTAGATCTGTTGGCCGGCCTGGGTCTCGACCAGCGCTGCTTTGGGTACCAAAATGGCCTCGGGCCGCTGCCCGACGGTGATCAAGATAGGAACATATTGTCCGGAAATCAGATTGACGTTCCCACTTCCGTCCGATGGGTTGGGTATCTCCGCACGGGCAGCCGCGGTATCGGTCTGCAGGTCAACCTGGGAGCTGACGAAATCCACTCGGCCCTCATGGGGAAAAAAGCTGCCATCGCCGAGCCTTACCCTTGCCGGGAAGTCCGAGAATTCGGCGGGTGCATACCCTTGCGCCTGCAGTCTCTGCATCGACGCGAGCTGGGCCCGGCTGATGCTGAAAACCACGTGCACGGGATCGGTTTGGACCAGCGTCGTCATGGACGTTTGCCCGGCGACTACCTGTGAGCCTTCGTGAACGAGCGTCTCCTCGATATAGCCGGGAAACGGCGCCTTGACGACGCTGTAGTCGACATTCAGGCGGGCCTCTGCAATGTCGGCCTGGTCCTTGGCTACGGCGGCCTGAATCTGCGCCAGCTGCGCGTCGGCTTTTTGTTTGTTTTCTTGAGAAATATCCCCCTTGGCATAGAGCTTGGCGTTCCGTTCCGCCTGCACTTTCCAGTATTGCAGGCTGGCTAGATCCTCTTGCAGCTGAGCTGTGGCGGCATCCAATTGCGCCTGAAAGGGGCGGGGGTCGATGACATATAGCGGATCGCTCTGCTGTACCCGCGTGCCCTCCTTGAAGGTGCGTTGGAGCACAGGGCCTGACACTTGCGGGATGATCTTCACGGCCCGTATGGATTGCACGGTGCCTGGAAATTCCATCTCGATGGGGATCGTCCGGGATTGCGCTTTGGTGACACCGACTTCCGGGGGGAGGGCGGGCGCAGGAGCTTCGGCGGTTTTCCGGTCTGAGCAGGCCGTTCCGGCGAGCAGGGTCGGAGCCAGAATCAGGATCGCGCGGGTTCGGCGCAAGGTGCCTCGGGCAGGTCGAAGGGTCATCTCTAGCCTCAGTCTCCTTCGCTCAGGTCCGCGGCTCGGGTGCGGTCGGTATTGCCAGTGGGAAGTCCGCCGTGGCGGTCCGCGAGATGCCCGATCATGAAATAGGTCGCAGGCACCGTAACGATGAGGACCGTCGCCAGGGCCAAGCCGCCCACCACCACGGTACCGAGGGATTGACGTGCTCCGGCGCCCGCGCCGGTAGCCAACACCAGGGGCAGCAATCCGATGACGAACGCCAGGGCGGTCATCAGGATCGGTCGCAGCCGCAAGCGCGCGGCCTCGACCGCGGCCTGCACGATATCCGTTCCTTCGTCGCGGCGGCGTCTGGCAAAATCCACGATCAAGATGGAGTTCTTGGCAACCAGGCCGATGAGCATGACTAGGCCGACCTGACCGTAAACGTCCAGAGACATGTCCCTGGCCATCAGTGCGCCCACCGCCCCCAACACGCCCAAGGGGACGGCCAAGAGAATGATCAGGGGTAAGGACCAGCTCTCGTACAGCGCGGCCAACACCAGAAACACGCAGACGAGGGAGAGCGCGAATACCAGAGGCGCGAGATTTCCCACCTTCTTTTGCTGATAGACCAGATCGGTCCATTCGTACCCGAAGTCCTCCGGCAACACGTCTGTCGCAACCCGCTCCACCGCTGTGATCGCCTGTCCCGAGCTGTAGCCGGGTGCCGCGGAGCCGTTGACGTGAATGGAAGCGTACTCGTTGTAATGGCTGATGTTGTAGGGCCCGACCATGGGGCTGAGCTTCACCAGGGCGCTGAGCGGTATCATTTCTCCGGCGTCGTTGCGCGTTTGCAGGCGCAGTAGATCCTGCTCGGTGGCACGCTCGTCTGCATCCGCTTGCAGATAGACGCGGTAGAGGCGGCCGAACTTGCCGAACTGGTTCACGTACAGGGAGCCCAGGTTGATCTGCAGGGTGTTGAAGACGTCGTCGAGAGACAGTCCAAGCGTCTTGGCCTTGATCCGGTCCAACTCCAGGAAACGCTGCGGTACGTCGGGATCGAAGGTCGTGTGGATGCTCGCAATCTCGGGGCGTTTCCGGGCTGCGTCGATAAAGGCGAATGCGGCGGCACTCAGCTTGTCGATGCCCAGGCCGTTGAGGTCCTGAAGCTGGAGGTCGAATCCGCCCACCGTGCCGAGACCCGGAATCGACGCGCCATTGAACACCAGGATCTTGGCGCCCCGTATCTTCGAGACTCGGCTTTGGATCCGCGCCCTGATGGCCTCGATCTGCAGCTCGGGTGTGACGCGCTCGCTCCATGGCGTCAGCACGGGTATCGCAAAGCCGGCATATGGCTGTTCCACTCCGGACAGCAAGTCGAAACCCGTCACCTGAATGGTCTGAGAGACCCCGTTCGTGCCGGCCAGAATCTCCTCGATCTGAGCGGCGACCGCCAGGGTTCGTTCCGGCGTGGCTCCGGCCGGCAGCTGAGCGGACAGGATGAGAAAGCCCTGGTCCTCTTCGGGCACAAACGCCGTTGGAATGCGCTCCATCAGCAGCCAGGTCGACAGAAAAAGCCCAATCAGCAAAACTGCTGTTAGATACCAGAATCGAATCAAAACCCGGACCAGGCGGGCATAAAAATCCGAAAAGGCGTCAAAAACCCGATTGAAGAGATGAAACGTCGACCCGCGGCCCGATATCTGCCCGGTGCGAAGCAAGGTTCCGCACAGGGCGGGGCCGAGAGTCAGCGCGTTGATGCCCGAGAGGGCGACCGCAAATGCGATGGTGAGCGCGAACTGGTTGTAGAGCAGACCCGTGATGCCCGGCAGGAATGCGAAGGGCACGAAGACGGCGATCAACACCAGCGTGGTCGCGATGATGGGGTTTCTGACTTCTCCCAGGGCGTCGACGGTTGCTTGGCGGATATCGGCAGCGCCCGCGTCCAGGTGGCGGTTGACGTTCTCCACCAGCACGATGCCGTCGTCCACCACCAAGGCGACGGCCACCACCAGTCCGAGTAGCGTGAGGGTGTTGAGTGAAAATCCAAAGGCCAACATGATGGCCAGCGTGCCCAGAAGGGATACGGGAATAGCAAGGGCGGGGATCAGGGTGCTGCGGAGGTTCTGCAGAAACACAAAGACCGTGATCACCACCAAGACCACGGTTGCCAGCAGAGCCACCAAGACCTCCCGCGTGGACGCCTTGATGAAGCGCGTTCTGTCATGGTGGATGCTCCAAGCGAGGTCGTCGGGGAAATGCTCCTCCAACTGCCGCATCGCCGCGCGGACTTCGCTGGCGATCGTAAGGGCATTTCCATCCGGCAGCTGGCTGATCGCAACATTCCCCGCCGGTTTGCCGTTCAACGTTGTGGACCCGGTATAGTCCTCGACGCCCAACTCCACGCGGGCCACGTCTTTCACCCTGACGATGCCGCCGTCGGAACCGACCCGAATGACGATATTCTCGAAATCCTGGACTCTGTCAAGGCGGCCCTTGGTGTTGAGCTGATACTGAAATCCCTGGTCCTCGGGTGCAGGTGCCGCCCCCAGCTTGCCTGCCGCTACCTGTTGGTTCTGCTCGAGCACCGCATTCTTCACGTCTACGGCAGTCAGTCCCAGGCCGCCGAGCTTGGCGGAGTCGAGCCAGATGCGCATGGCATAACGGCGCAATCCGAAGATGCTGACGGATGCCACACCGGGAATACGTGCCAATCGATCCACCACGTGGATGTCGGCGTAGTTTTGCAGAAACACCTGATCGTAACTGCCACCTGGTGAGGTGAGGCTCACCAACATGACGAAGTCGCTGGATTGCTTGGTGACGCTGACGCCCACCTGGTTGACATCAGCGGGCAGCTGGGAAATCGCCTGGTTGCTGCGCGTCAGCGTCTCCATCTGGGCGATCGATCCGTCATAGCCCACCTCGAAGGTCAGGTTGATAATGGAGTCGCCCCCGTTGGTGCTGTTGGAGGACATGTAGATCATGCCTTCCGCGCCGTTCAGTTGCTCTTCCAATGGTCGGGTCACGGTATCCGCTATTACCTGTGCGCTTGCCCCTGTGTAGCTCGAGGTGACTGCGATCTGAGGGGGCGCAATCGTTGGGTATTGGGCGACAGGAAGTTGGAAGAGGCTGACGGCACCGGCCAGAACCAGGATCAACGCCATGGCGATGGCAAAAATCGGTCGTCCGACAAAGAACTTCAAACGGCGGTCTCCAGGGTGCGTTCCGCTTTTTTATCTTCCCGTCCCGCAATGCGGTATTCACCGGTTCCCGTCGATCTCAGCTCACCAGGGCCTTGACAACCATATTTATCCGGTTCGGCTTTGCATGGGGACACGGGACTTCGGTTGCCCGCGGGGCGGTTCCGAAAAGAGTAGTTCAGGGCGAAGTGAACGACAAGGTGCATGTTCCGTGGGGGTGGGATTAATAAAAGTCCAACGGTACTGGTGTGGTATTTGTCGTCGGCCGACGTGGCTTTGCTGCCTTCTGGGGATTCGCGTACGATAAGCGCGTGTCTTTCAGACTAATTCGGACCTATCTGCTCTTCAGATACGCTTTAGACACATGGTCTACCAGACATATCAGACCAAATGAATAGTTCAATATAAGAAGAAGCTGAATCGTTAGACAGAAATGCAGGATACTCTATACTCGCGATACTGCTTGCGAGCCTGTATCCTCCCGGAGAAAAGAAATGAGAGGTGTCAAAGTCCTATTGCTCGGTGCGTTGGTTTTTTCTAATGCCTGGGCGACCCGCTTCAAGATAGAAATTTCACCAGAGGTACCGGACGATATTCGCGGAGGCGCCGTAGACGCCAATGTTGTTCAAGCAGCTCGATTTGCGTGGCAAGAGTTTATAGCGCTGAACTGGCCCGCCGATACGACAAATGAACAGCGCGATGTGCCGGACGAAAACGCGACGTTCGGCGATCCGAGTTTCGACGGGCCCTTGGTCTGGCATACGTTTCGTCATAAGGTGGAGACCTTTCCTGGGACAGGAATTCCTCACGGCTACGTCGATAAGCCAAGCCAGGATTTCGGTTACAACTCGCTTCCGCCGGTATACACCTATGCCGAAGAATTCGGGGAAAACGGTGACATACCCCCCTGCCCCGGTCAAAAAGCCGTACCAAATCCCGCCCTCATCAATTTGGATGAGGTATCACAGATCGGCCTCGACACCATGTTTGCCGGCGTCGCTCCCGATGACACCGCTCCGGAAATCAATAGCTTTCCACAAGTGTTACGTTTCCTGGCAAAGACCAACAAGACCTACTACGAATATGTCGTGGACGGCAATGCGCTCATAACAGGAGGCGATCCACTCTATACCCACCCGACACCCTGCCCGACGGATTTTAACGATCCCGGTTACTTTCACACATACTGCGTCGCTCAGAGGAACTTCACAAAGGTTTCCGGCGGGGGTGGATTTCCAGACACGATTCAGTCGTATTTCGTCGACTTCCCTGCCGGGACCATTTTGGCGAAGGGCGCCTTTAGGCCATTGACTCAAGAGGAAATGGATTCCGGGAGATTTTATACAACCAGGGTGCGGTACTACGAGGATGACGGGGTTGATTCAGAACCAGGTGATCTATGCTACCGCGAAGCGGTGTGGGGCATGGTCGGGTTGCATATCATTCACAAGACACCGACTGCCCCCAATTTCGTCTTTGCCACTTTCGAGCAGGTGGACAACCTATTGACCGAAGACGGGCAACCGGTCG
>JAJDOL010000268.1 GCA_022340195.1 Chromatiaceae bacterium | reverse complement strand
AGACCGTAGCGAGGGCGTCCCTGAGCGTTCGTGATAAGGCGCCGTACGTGAAAATGGGCGGAGTTTAGTGGACTAAATGACCCCCATTTTCGCGTACGGCAACGCAGTCACGGATGTTCAGGGACGTCCGCAGTAGGCATCGGATTTCTTCACAAGCTCTCAGCTATGGGGAGGGGTGCCGGTCGGAGAAGGCGCGGTTGGCACAGTCCCGGGGGCGGGTTCCGGAGCGGCGGGAGCCAGTGGGGCGCTCGGGGCTACCGGGGCCACCGGAGCGGCCGGGGTGGCCTGCGAACCGACGGGTGTTGGGGCAACCGGGGCCGTCTCGGCGGCTGCAACAGGAACCGGAGCCGCCTGAATTGCGGGCACCCGAGTGGCTTCATCAATCGGGGACGCGGACTCCGGGGTCGGAGCGGCTTGCGGTGTCGGCACCGTCGGGGCTTTTGCCATTCCGGTGTAACGGGACATGTACGGGCGGGCATAGCGATAGCGATGTGGGTGCGAGAAACGGTTCGCCTGGACCTCCTTGCGACGCTCGTTCATCTTTTTGGTCGATTCCTCGTAGCGGGCCTTGGACTCCTCCATGATTCTGGAACGGTAAGCGTCCAGCTCGTCGTAGCGGCCCTGCATGAAGCCCGGGACGGGTGGCTGGGGCATGTCCATCGCGAAAGGCTCGGGCATGTCGGGCATGTCGGGCGGCTCGGGCATCGTGGGCATGGTCGGAAAGTCAGGTGCGCTCATATCGCTCCAAGGATCGTTGGCGCTCCAAGGCCCGGTGTCGCCCCAGCGCCCCATGTCACTCAAGGGATCCATGCCTCCCCAGGGCCCCATGTCACCCCAAGGGCCCATGGCGCCGGGGAAGCCCGGGTACGCCGGATTTACGCCTTGTTCCTGCATGCGTTTTGCCATTTCGGCTCGTTGGGTGGCCATGTGCTCGGCCATCTGCTGCTGCGCGGCCATCATCTGCTCCATGGCCTTTGCATACTGCTCGGACATGGCCTGCTGCTGTTCTTGGGTCATGCCGTAGGGGCCGTAGGGAGCACCCCACCAGGCGTTGGCGGACACGGAGGCGGCGGCAAGCGCGGCAGCGGAAGCGAGGGTTGCGATCTTCTTCATTTTTCCACACCTTGAGTTGGACGAGATTAACCGAAAACGGGAAGAGTCTTGTTTTCCTGCGGCGATACGGCTTGCCGAGATAAGCAATTAGTATATAAGAAAATTCTGAAATAACAATCGAAAATGACTAACAAGCCCGGCAGGGCTATAGGTGTAAACAAAAACGAGTCTGTCGGTAACGCAACGGGTTCTTTTCGGGTCACCTGACGGTGAGAACGTGAGAGAAATCTTGCGACCGCCTGGTCCGATTGGGGAGAACGCTTACATGAGCGTAATTTGACCATTCGGCGTCGACCCTGCCGGTAGCCGTCAACGGAACGAACCATGAATTGCGAAGCGTTTCGCCGACAACTCTTGATTGATCCTTATTGCAGGGACGCGCTCTTTTGGGCGCATGCGCGTGTTTGTCCCGAATGTGCCAGTGCGGTGGATGAGGCGCTGCGGTTCGAAAAGCGTCTGCGCGCCCTATTGAGCGCTGAGCTCACAACCGCCGGTGACCGGGAAGCGCGTTGGTCGGTAGCGAGGGGGCCGGTAACCCGTTATGCCTTGCTCGTATTGCCGTTACTGCTCGCCGCGCTCTTGTTTGGACTGGGCTTCGGGCTCCGCCTCGACGCGAGTCGCGACCTCGCCGATCTGGTTATCGCGCATATATTAGCCGAGGAGGAGCACCTGCGGGCCAAGGGTACGATTCCTCATCTGCGTCTTCAGTCCCTGTTTCGGTTGGTCGGCGCCGACGTGGATCCCTCTATTGGAGAGGTGAGCTTTGCCGGTCTGTGTGTTGTCGGCGACGGGAAGGGCGTTCATTTGGTCGTCCCAGGCAATCAGGGCGCTGTGACAGCCCTTTTTATGCCTGGAAACGCCGCGCCCGCAGAGCAGGAGATTGCAGGCGCCGGCTTGGTGGGAACCATCTTGTCCGCGGGCTTGGGATCAGTGGCGATCATAGGACGACCCGGGGAGTCTCTGGAGCCTGTCGCGCGCCGGCTTCTCGGCGCCGTGCGCTGGGATCAGAGATGATCCGGCAAGTGTTTGCGTATCGCGGCGCTGTCCCGGGTCGTCAGGTTCTTGTCTACTTCGCCGGCTACCATCTGTCTCAGGGAAGACGATTGGTGCTTGCGTAGCAGGCCAAGAAAATGCGGTGCGGCAACCACGTAGAGCTTGCGGAAGGCACCGCCGTTGCGGGCGGCCTCGAGCTGGCTGCAGACCTCGAGGGCAAAACGGTCCGCACCGTCCTGTTTGTGAGAGGCGTCGGTGCCGACTGCGTGGGTCCCGATTCCGGGATTGCGGTCGCTCCCCGGCTTGTCCGTCACCAGGTCACCCTCGTGCAGGCGTGCCTCCGGATAGAGTAGATCGCGTACTTCTTGCAGGGGACCAACGGTCTTTTCCGCGGCAAAGAATCGCGCACGACTGTTATCGGCAACTAAAACCCAGGTCGTCATCTTTTTGTCCTTCTCCGGTTGAGCCACCTCTTACGCCAGGTGGGAAGGCGAATGCTCGTCGGACGGACCGGGAATCACTGGTCGCATCCATACGTCTGCGCGGTTCCCGGTTCTCTACTTTTGAGTTTAACAGCCCGCCTATGGGGTGCCGACGAAAAGGGCGTTTTGGGTGAGCTCAGCGACCCGTCGAGGAGACTCGACGGGAATTTTCACCGCGGGGGAGTACCACGCGGAACAAATCTCGCGCAGGGGCGTCGGCTCGTCGAAAAGCGATGAATCAAGTGCTATTGCGGAAGCGGCGGGCGAGCCAGTGGTCGACACTTGCATACTTGCCGGCACCAATGAAGAAGAGGGCCAGGAACATGATGAAATAGGTCGCCGCCCACTCAATGCCGTTGTCGAGCACGACGAAGCTACCTTCCCCGGTCAGCCAACTATAGTCGCCATGCTTCTCGAGGATTTCCTTGGCCAAGTCGAGTCGCTCGTAGGCGCCGCTGGCATCCTTCGAAAACGGATCTTCTCGCTTTTGCCATTTGGGTGCGCGTCGCTAGGACTGAAGAAAGGGCGTCTCAGAATTCTCGGTTAAGACGGGCACCGAGGATGACGTTGCGCTCGCGCAGGTCGTCGAGCAGGCGACGACCAGCGTCCAATACTAATCTTAGGTTCGGGTGCTGGATCTCTTCGGCTATCCGCGTCAGGGCTTCAAGACCGGTCCAATCTGGGTTTTGTTTCAGCAGTTGCAGAAGGCGCTGGGTGACGGCGTTGATTTGCATGAACTCGACGTCTTCCCGGCGGGTGCGATAGACGAGCAGGTGCGTCGGCTCGTCTTCCGATCCCTCCGGTTGGAATTCCGGGCCGATGCGGTGCACGGGAAATCGATAGCTGAGATTCCAAGCCAGCGACGAGACCACCGGGGTGCCCGCCATCAGGTCGCCGTTCGGGTCGGTATCCCTCGGGTCCGCATCCTCCTCGCCGATGGAGACGGCCAGCTCCACCCACTCATAGTGGGCGAGCTCGAGCATGAACGGCGGGTCCCAGGGTTGGGCCACGCGCTCGTTCTGCAAGTAGTCCAGAAACTCCTGGGCGATCTCCGGAAAGTAGGGGGTCTGTGCGCGGTGGCGAACGAGGAAGTCGCGTATCAGCGCGTGCCAGTGATCGTTGGCAAGCAGCTTGCGCATAACCGGGAAATTACCCGCGAGCAGGGACTCCAGGTTGTTGAAAAAAAGGTCCCGATAGATGGCCATGCGGCGCTCTTCCACGTCCGCAGGCCGGGGCCGGTGGGCTGGATCCCGAATATGAGCCGCAAACTCCAGCTGGCGGCGCGCGAGCTCCTGTTGCTCAGCCATAGGCGGTGCGCTCGGGCCGGGCTGGATGCTGTCGGCGTTGCAGCTCGGCGATGCAGGCGACCTCGCTCAACAGCTCTTCCAGCGGTGGGATGTTGAAGTCGCGCTCCAGCAGCGTAGGGAAGACGCCGAAATGCTCGTAGGCTTTGCCGAGCAGGTCCCATACGGGGTCGATGACGTCGGCCCCGTGCGTATCCACGCACAGGTCTTCGGCCTGCACATAGTGGCCGGCTACGTGGGCGTAGCAGATGCGCTCGCCGGGCAGTTGAGCCAGGAACTGCTCGGGGTCGTAGCCGTGATTGATGGCGTTGACGTAGATGTTGTTGATGTCGAGATGCAGGCCGCAATCAGCCTCCAGGAGCACCGCCTTGACGAAATCGATCTCGTCCATCTCCTTGCCCGGTGCGGCATAGTAGGAGACGTTCTCCAGGGCGATGGGTCGCTCCAGGACATCCTGAACCCGGCGCACGCGGTCCGCGACGTGCCGCACTGCCTCCTCGGTGAAAGGGATGGGCATCAGGTCGTAGAGGTGCCCATCATCGGAGCAATAGCTCAAGTGCTCCGTGTAGGCGCGAATCTCGTGCTCGTCGAGAAACGCCTTGAGGCGTCCGAGAAACGTCAGATCCAAGGGAGTTGGGGAACCGACAGACAGGGACAGCCCGTGACATACAAAGGGGAAGCGTTCGGTCATCGACCGAAACAGGCGTCCGTTTCGGCCACCGACGCCGATCCAGTTTTCGGGCGCGACCTCCCAAAAATCCACTTGGGTGGGAGAATGCTCGGCCGCGGCAGCGATAAAATCGCGCCGCAGGCCGAGACCGGCGCCATGAACGGGAAAGCATAAGTCGTTCACGGGTCGAGCGGACTTACTTGCCGCCGCATTTGCCCTCGCCGCATTTGCCCTCCTTCATCTCCTTGCCTTCGCCCTCCTTCATCTCGCTGCCGCACTTGCCTTCCTTCATCTCCTTGCCCTCGCCGCATTTTCCCTCGCCGCACTTGCCCTCCTTCATCTCCTTGCTTTCGCCCTCCTTCGTCTCACCGCCGCACTTGCCTTCTCCACCTTCCTTGCTGCTCGCAACGACCATGTAGCCGCTTTGGAGCTGGGTGGCGCCGAAGGGGTTCTCGGTCGCGTTCGCCAGGTTCACGGCCGACAGGCTTCCGGCGAGCGCGGCGCCGACGACGGCGGCAACAGGCTTGATACAGTTCTTTTTAGTCATGGATGTCTCCTCGAGTATCACTTGGGATTGAATTGGAGTCCGGCAACCTGCCCTGTAACAATTTGGACAAATTACCGACTTGTATGCTGGGGAATTGCATAGATAACACAACGGTCGTGCTCTGCAAACGGATATCTGTCGCTTTGCCCGGATTGCTATCGCCTGGTTAGACCCGAATCGCCTGGGTCTTCTTTCGCGTTGATGCCGGTTTTTTCTGTGGACATCCCGGTCCGGCATTCGCCGCAAGCGTCAGGATCAGGGTCTTTTATGGCCGTCTCTGGCCTTGGCGCGCGAGCCTTTCGATACACTCCAAATAGTCCTGCTCGTTCGGCGGCAGTCCCGCCCGCTGTGCCTCCCAGAGGCTCTCTGCCAGGCAATCCATGATTTGGTGCGCGGCCTGGTGGGCGTCCCCGGCCGATCTGAGCAGTCGCAGATAAAGCGCGCGCACGCCAGGTGGCCGATCCGTTGCGACCTGCTCCAAAATCGTCAGGTGCAGCGACAGATGCAGGAAAGGATTGGTCTCACCCCCCTCGGGTAGGTATTCCTTCGCGAGGGCGATTTCTGGGGCCTCCAGCAGCGCTTGGTATTCGGGATGCTCCCGGACTACCTCGGCGATCTGGTGCTCCAGCGGCTCGAGGGCTGCACCGCTACGGCTCTTGTGCCAGGCGTCCAGGAAGTAGCGGCGCATACTGTCTCGGTTGTGGCTGAACATAGTGCAATGGGTTCAAGGTCAGAATATGTAAAAGGTAACGCTTTCAGGCGAAAGCGGTCGGCGCAGTGCCGCGTCAGCCTTTGTCATCCGCCGGCGCCCGGACCTTTTCGGCAAACTCGCAAAGGTCCCGGATGATGCACGTTGGACAACGCGGGCGGCGCGCGGTGCACAGGTAGCGGCCGTGTAGGATCAACCAATGGTGGGCATCCTTCCGGAACTGACGGGGTACGAATCGCATCAGCTTTCTCTCGACTTCCAAGGGCGTTTTGCCAGGGGCGATGCGGGTGCGGTTACACACGCGGAAGATGTGAGTGTCCACGGCCATCGTGGGTTGCCCGAAAGCCGTGTTGAGCACCACGTTGGCGGTCTTGCGTCCGACGCCGGGCAGCGACTCCAGGGACTCGCGGTCCGCGGGGACCTTCCCCTGATACTCCGCGATCAGGATGGCGCAGGTCTTGATGATGTTTCTGGCTTTGCTGTTGAACAATCCGATAGAGCGGATGTTTTGCTTCAGGCCATCCTCGCCCAGGGCGAGGATGGCCTCGGGTGTGCTGGCATGCGGAAATAACCGGGCGGTGGCCTTGTTAACGCCCTTGTCGGTGGCCTGGGCAGAGAGGATGACCGCGATCAGCAGCTCGAAAGGGGTGGCGTAATCGAGCTCCGTGGTGGGCGCCGGATTTGCAGCCTGCAGACGCTCGAAGATGGCGTGTCTTTTCTCCTTATTCATGCTTCTACTTTGTCGGGTTGCAGGCCGATTGATCTTAACTCGTTGGCAGTCGTACAAATAGCAGGTATGAGGGGTGGCGTCCGTGGCTTGCAGCTGCAAAAATACCCGATGAGACCGGTAACTCCCGTCCGGGATACTTCTCGCCGCGGCGTGAAAAGGAACGAGGTCCTCTACCATGAAACTGAAGAATTTGTCTATTGGCCTGATCTTATTCGGACTCGCGGGCTTTTCAGGATGCACTTCGACTGTTGGATTAGGTGTCGTCCAGCCGGAGCACGAAGCCACGGTTTCGAGCTTGCAGCCAACATTACAGTGGAAGGCTGTCGAGGGACCGGGGGTTACCTATGATGTCGTCATTTACGAATCTGACGGGATGACTCCCGCGTATTACAGAGAGGGTCTACCGGGAACTACCCACACGGTCGAGGAAGATCTAAAACCAGGAACCCTGTATCGTTGGTCTGTCAGGAGCAGGCAAGATGGAAAGGTTGCTGAATGGACAATGCACGAAACGCAGGTCTTTACCGGTGTGAGCTACCATCGTCGGACAAAATACATGGAGTTTTCAACTCCCGAATGACAAGAAACCGTCGAAAGGAAAGTTTTTCTGCGGAAATGATGTCGCCCGCTCGGGCCGTCATTTTGAGCCTTGCAAAATAGCAGTTTCGATAAAATAGAGAACGTGAAAAAACGAAAATGCAAAAGCGTTATCTGTATTTAGCCGCAGTCGTGGTCAGCGTCGGACTGACGGTGGATTCATGGGCATGGGATGTCGACGATAATCCCCCGGGATGGCGAGGCGGTCCCGGCACCAACTGGGAGAATCCCCCGGGATGGCGGGGTGGTCCGGGCGTCGGACCGGACTACCGCGGCCGCAGGCATCCACCGGGCTCCGTTGGCGGATACGGCAGGGGAGCGCGCTGGGACCCTGACAACAATCCCCCGGGGTGGCGAGGCGGTCCCGGCACCAACTGGGAGAATCCCCCCGGATGGCGGGGTGGTCCGGGTGTCGGACCCGACTACCGCGGCCGCAGACATCCACCGGGACGCGTTGGCGGATACGGCAGGGGAGCGCGATGGGATCTCGACAACAATCCCCCGGGATGGGGAGGCGGTCCCGGCACCAACTGGGAGAATCCCCCCGGATGGCGCGGTGGTCCAGGCGTTGGACGCAATTAGCCTTGCCGGGGAGATCCGTTAGGGCAAATCATCGGATATTTTCGAGGCTACGGCTTTTCAAGGCGATATCCGAACGTTCATCAAGGGCGGTTCGCGGTTGTGGACAGCCTACGCCAAGATTTCCACTCGCTTGAAGGTTTGCGAGCAAGCTCGTCCTTCGACGATCCGTTCATTCCATCGATTCGAAAACGACGGCAATCTCGCGTTGGATCTCCTCTGCCTTGACCTGCGGGTCCTGTGCATCGCGGATTGGTCGACCCACGACGATATAGTCCGCGCCGCTCTTAAAGGCTTGGGTGGGCGTGACGATCCGTTTTTGATCATCCTCCGGCCGGTTCTCCACCGGACGAATGCCGGGGACCACGATGATGAGTTGGTCACCGAGGTCCTTGCGCAACGCCGGCACCTCGAGTCCCGAGGAAATGATCCCGTCGCAGCCGATTTGCAGCGCGCGCTTGGCGCGCGACAGAACGAGCGACTTCACGTCGCACTGGAATCCGAGATCTTCCAGGTCGCCTTTATCGAGGCTGGTCAGCACGGTGACTGCCAGGATCTTCAAGCCGTTTTTCTCGGCCACCGCAGCGCGTAGCATGGGGTCATTGCCATGCACCGTAGTGAAGTCCACACCCTTGTCCCCGAGTTGGCGCACGGCGCGCGAGACGGTTTCCGGTACGTCGAAGAATTTCAGATCGCAAAAAACGCGCTTGCCCTGTTTGGTCAGCCAGTCGACCAGATCGAAATAGCTGCCCGACATGAACAGCTCCAGGCCGAGTTTGTAGAAGTTGACTGAATCGCCGAGCCTGTCGACAGTCATCATCGCCGTCTGGCTGTCCGGTACATCGAGCGCCAGAATCAAGCGGTCTCTGACGGGAATTGGTTTCTGTGATCGCGTGTCGGCCATGTTCGTCCCTCAGGATAGAGAGCCAGGATTCTACACAGATCGCACTCGGCGTGTTGCGCGAGCTGGCGCTTTCCAGTACGAATCCTCTCGAGTCAAAGTACCGGACCGGTAGTGGGCCAATCCCCGGTGCCATCGTTATACTTATCGTCCCGCAAACTCAGGCGATTGACGGAAAATCTCATATCAGATTGCACAGGAGATCAACAATGGTTTCGTCGAGGCTTCTTTTTCGGGTGCCCCTGGTCCTTTCTCTCTTTTTCTCTGCTTTTGCTGTTGCCGGGGAAGGCGCTCCCCTGACATACGATCGTATCTCCCTATCGGTGTCGGTGCAGGAGCAGGTGCAGGCGGATCGCTTGGTGGCCGTATTGGCCGCCCAGCGGGAAGGGAAGGATGCGGCAAAGCTTGCGGTAGAGGTGAATGCCTTGGTGGACTGGGCGCTCGCGCAGGCGCAGGGAGAGGCGCAGATCGAGTCCGAGACCCTTGGTTACACCACCGATCCCCTGTACACCAAGAGCACTTTGAGCGGCTGGCGTGTGCGCCAGGAGATTCGCCTGCGAACGCGCGAGGGCGCCGTGCTCAGTGCGGTTGTCGGACGCCTGCAGGAGCGCCTGCTTCTTCAGTCCATCGGTTACCAGGTCTCGGACGAAAGGCGAGAGGAGGCGCAGGAGGCGCTGATTCGCTCAGGCATCGATGCCTTCAAGGGGCGGGCGCGCTTGATCGCGGAGCAGATGGGTCAGCCACGGTACCGGCTTGTCGAGATGCAGGTCGAGACCGATGGGGA
>JAJDOL010000232.1 GCA_022340195.1 Chromatiaceae bacterium | reverse complement strand
GCATGAATCTGTTGCTCGACTATTTGCATGAGCGCGGGATTCTCAAGGGAGGATACCAGCGGGTCGAGGATGAGAGCGTCGCCTGAATCCGGAAGAGGCGGCGCGGTCCGCGGAGCCGTGTCACAAGCAACCAAGGCGATTCCTGTCAAATCTTCCGGCAATCGCCCGAGGAAGGGTCGTTTATGGGCGTTGCTTTCATAACCCATCCGGATTGCGAGCTGCACGACACGGGTTTCGGGCACCCGGAGTCGGCGGAACGTCTGCGTGCCGTGCTGGACTATCTGCCGACAACGAAGATCTGGGACCGGTTGCTCCGGCACCAGGCGCCCTTGGTCACCAAACGGCAGCTCTGTCGCGTTCACGACGAGGCCTACGTGGATGCGGTTATGGCGGCAGAGCCCAACCAGGGTCGCGTCTATCTGGATCCGGATACCAGCATGGCACCGCATTCCCTGAATGCGGCTCTGCGTGCTTCCGGCGCCGCGACCAGGGGCGTGGATCTGGTCATGTCCGGCGAAGCGGACCGGGCTTTTTGCTGCATACGTCCCCCCGGACACCATGCCGGGATTCGCCGTGCGATGGGTTTTTGCCTGTTCAACAACGTGGCGGTCGGTGTCCGTCACGTACAGGATGCTTACGGGCTGCAAAAGGTTGGAATCGTCGATTTCGACGTGCATCACGGCAACGGGACAGAGGACGTTTTTCGCAGTGATCCCTCCGTTTTCTACGCCTCTACGTTCCAACACCCCTTCTATCCGGGAACCGGAGCCGATACCCGCTCCGATCACATCGTCAATGTTCCCCTGCCTGCCGGGACCAAAGGCCCGGATTTTCGCAGCGCCTTCGAGGACCGGATCCTACCGGCGCTCGACGGCTTCGCGCCGGACTTTCTGTTTGTCTCGGCCGGGTTCGACGCCCACCGGGACGATCCGCTGGCGCAGTTTTTTCTGTTGGAAGACGACTTCGCCTGGACCACCGCGAGGATCAAGGACGTCGCCGATTCCCACGCCGGGGGGCGTATCGTCTCGGTACTGGAAGGCGGCTACAACACATCCGCCCTTGCCCGCAGCATCGAGGTCCATCTGCAGGCCATGCAGTAGTCTGTTCGCCGTGAAGCGGATGTCGACGAATACGCCGCTTTGCTTTCCGGCTTTCACTTGGACGGCCATTGGCCGGGGCGATCGTGTTTTCTTTTGGAGCGGCTGTAACAGCGTGATACGGCCGCTACGGAAAGGAACTATCGAGCCATGAGGTTTATCCAGCGTTGGCGACGGGAGGTCTTCGATGCCGATTTTTCGGACGGGGCCAGGTTCGCTCGGGCAACGATATTTTCGATCCGGTTGGCCGCGGGAATTCTGACCAAATTTCAGGACCCGAAGCTGCATCTGCAGTCGACCAGTCTCGCGTATACGACCTTGCTTTCTCTGGTCCCTTTCCTTGCCGCCACCTTTTCCGTGCTCAAAGGCTTCGGTGTCCAGAATCAGCTGGAGCCGATGCTCATGAAGTCGCTGGAACCGCTGGGAGAAAAGGGAGCAGAGATCGGCCAGTACATTTTGACCTACGTAACCAATCTCAACTTTGCTGTTGTCGGTTTCTTCGGCATCGCCCTGCTGTTCTGGACCGTCATCTCACTGCTCACAAGGGTGGAGGAGGCCTTTAACAGCATTTGGCACGTGCCCGGTGTTCGCAGGTGGACCCGTCGTTTCAGCGACTATCTGAGCGTAGCCCTGGTCGGCCCGGTCTTCGTCTTTACCGCGCTCGGAGTCACCGCCGTTGCCTTCAGCCGCGAGAACGTCGACCGGGTAGTCGACATCGAGCCGCTCAGCCGGCTTGTCGTGGCATTGGATCACTCGGTTCCCTACCTTCTGGTGTGTCTGGCGTTCGCCTTCCTGTACGCCTTTCTCACCAACTGCCGGGTTCGTCTGGTGCCGGCACTGGCCGGCGGTGTCTTCGCCAGCTTGGCCTGGTACGGTGTCGGGCACCTGTTTGCTCAGATGGTTGCCACCTCTTCGAAATATTCTGCGATCTACTCCAGTATGGCCGCGGCCGTGCTCTTCATAATCTGGATAAACGTCGGCTGGCTGATCATACTGGTCGGCGCACACATCGCCCGCTACATTCAGCATCCACAACTGTTGAGGCGCCATACGAACGGTTCAGTGGGTGGGAAGGTCCACGACGAGGCGCTTGCTCTGGAGGTCATGGCTTTGATCGGTCGCGCCTATCATTTCGACGGACCGACCTGTACGATCGAGGCCCTGACGGCGAGCGGCTGCTACGGCTCGCCTGACCAGGTCGTGCAGCTCCTCCGATCACTGCGGGACGGGCATCTCGTTGTTGCGACCAACGGCGAGCCCGAGGCCTATGTTCCGGCCCGTTCAATCGAGAACATAAGCCTTCAGGATATCGTGGCCGTGGCGCGCGCACGAGACGACGAGTCGGTGCGGCAGGAGGCCGTGAAGAGGATCGTCGATGATATCGAGAGGGCCGTGTCCGGAAGCCTGGAGGGCAAGACCCTGAAGGATCTGGCGTTAGCGGATAAGACACATCCGGCGCGGGATATCCTTCAGCCACAGGAGGAGGCCCCGAGCACCGCCGCGAGCCGGTAGGATCAAACCGGTGCTTCCCCTCAGACTCCGCACCCTCTACTCCACGCCAGTCGCTTTGTTCTCGGGCGTGGTCTTGGCGATCCTGGTTCCATCCGGTGCTGCTTACGTGGCGTGGTTGGGAGAGATCTTTCTTTCCCTGCTGAAGGTCCTGATCCTCCCCCTGATCCTGGTGTCCATCTACGCCTCGCTGACATCGGGTACCGATCTGAAGCGGCTCGGAGGTCGCACCCTCGGCTACTACCTGATGACTTCTTCCTTCGCCGCGGCTCTGGGCACATTGGTTGGATTTGCGCTCGCCGGAAGCCTTCCTGCGGGCCTGCTGTCCCTGGAACAGGTGGACACCGCCGGCGCTGACTTCAGTCTCGACAGGTTTATTCAGAATCTGATTCCCAGCAACATCTTCGCCTCATTCGCCGAGGGGAACATACTGCATATCGTGGTCATCTCCATCTTCGCGGCCTTGGCGTCGCGATACCTGGCCGAGAATAGCCGGCGATTCCTGCTCGACGGCGCGGTCGCCCTGAACGATCTCTTGATGCAGATGCTCGAGGGTATTCTCGCCGTTGCACCCGTGGGTATCCTGTCCCTGGTCTACGCCAGCCTGGCGGGCATGCAATGGGGTGAGATCTTCCAGCTACGGTCCTTCGTCTGGGCGGTGACAATCGCCGTTCTTGTGCACGCACTCCTGTTTCTTCCGGGCCTCTACTTTCTTCGGACCAGGCGCTCGGCGTGGCGCTTCCTGGGCGCGGTCAAGGTGGCATTGATGACGGCCTTCTCGACCGCGTCGAGCTCGGCAACCTACCCGGTCTCCAAGCGGGTGCTGGAGGAGAACGCGGGCCTGAGCCCGCGCATAACCGGCTTCACCCTGCCACTCGGTGCGACCCTGAACATGGACGGCTCGGCGCTGTACCAGTCGATCCTGCTTATTTTCATGTCGCAGTTGGCCGGGGCCGACATAAGCCTCCTTCAGGCGCTCTTCATCGTGCTCCTGACCATGGCATCATCGGCGGGGACCGCCGGGATTCCAGGCGGTGGGGTCGCCATGATGGCTTTCATGCTGGATCTGCTGGGCCTGCCGCAGACCTACTTGGCGCTCTATCTGGTCGTGGACCGCTTCTTCGACTATCCGATCACTGTCATCAATGTCTGGGGAGACCTGATCGTGACCGCGCTGGTGGACCGCGATTGCGGACAGGAACCATAATCAAAGAGCATCCGCGCGACATGCCGAGGAGGCGAGCCACATGAAGACAGTCCGAGAGATACTCGATGAGAAGGGACGGGACGTCTGGACCATCGGGCCGAACGCTAGCGTACGCGAGGCCCTTTCGCGGATGGCCCAGCAGAACGTCGGGGCACTGGTCGTCATCGAGGGTGACCGCGTCGTCGGCGTAATCTCCGAACGGGATTATGCGCGCAAGGTCATCGTCAATCGGCAGCCACCGTTGGAAATATCCACTGCCGACATCATGGTACGTCAGCCGCGGTGTGTCACACCGGAAGAGACCATTGCGGACTGCATGGCGCTGATGACCGACAAGCACGTACGCCATCTCCCGGTACTCGAGGGTGGCAGCTTGGCGGGGATCGTGTCGATCGGGGACCTGGTGAAGTCCATCATTCGAGCACAGGAATCCAAGATCGACGAGCTCGAGAGCCTTATCTACGGATCCTGATGCCTTTTGAAAAGGAAGTCGAGGGCGTCCAGTTCCAGAGCCCCGGGCGCTCCGCGTGCCCGGTGGAGGCGGTGCTGCTGGATGCCGCGGGTACACTGATCAGCCCGGTCCAACCCGTCGGGGAGACCTATGCAGCGGTGGCAAAGCAATTCGGCGTAGAGCTGGATCCGGATACGCTGGCGCATGCCTTTGTCGCCGTGCTCGGCGACATGCCGGCTTTGGCCTTCGACTGGGTCTCCAGGAAGGAGCTGCATTGCCGGGAGCTCGATTGGTGGCGGACCCTGGTGGGCCGGGTTGTCGGCTCCACGGGCGCTCGTTTCGACGATTTCGAGGGCTTCTTCGAGACCCTGTACCGGTACTACGAGCGGAGCATCGCCTGGGAGTCCTTTCCCGACGTCTATGCGGTCCTGAGGGCCCTGAAAGCCGGCGGCTTCAAGCTTGCTGTCGTTTCAAACTTCGATTCCCGGCTGCCCGGAATACTTCAGGATCTGGGTATCGTGGATCTGGTGGACGCGGTCGTCTACTCGTCCGAGGCCGGTAGCGCCAAGCCGGATCCGCTCATCTTCAATCAGGCGCTCGCCGCACTGGGCGTTACGGCCGAGCGGGCGATCCATGTCGGCGATAGCCTCCAGGCGGATATCAGGGGGGCCGCCGCAGCGGGCATCGAGGGACTACTGATCCGGCGCGGATACGCGTCGGCGGTCGGTTCCGAGTCCGTTATCCGGAGCCTGGAAGAGTTGCTGCTCTGGGTCGATGGCGGCAATTACTGACCGCCAGGCGGCAAGCTTCTTTTCTTCAAGGAGTGGCAGACACAAGAAGCCTGTTGTTGCCGATTCGCGCTGGAATTCTGTTGCGCCGTTTCCGCACATACATCGGGTATTGAGCACCGTGACTCATCATCTCCTGAGCCACTTTGTTTCCTAGCGCCGTAGGGTGTGCTGAGCGCAACGAAGCGCACCGTCGTGAAAAGCCTCGATGGTACGCTTCGGAAGGCTCAGCAAACTCAACAACAGGCAATGCGTGATACAAAAAAGCGTTTCGGGAGCGTTCCGATCGAGAATCAAACGCTCGCCAGAATCGCATCCACGCTGGCCTTGGCATCGCCGAAGAGCATACGCGCGTTCTCCTTGAAGAAGAGGGGATTCTGCACGCCGGCATAGCCGGTCGCCATGCTCCGCTTCATGATGACCACTGTCTTTGCCTTCCAGACCTCCAGGACCGGCATTCCCGCGATGGGGCTGCCGGGATCGGTCTGGGCGGAGGGGTTGACGATGTCGTTGGCGCCGATCACCAGAACCGCATCCGTCTCCGGAAAGTCGTCGTTGATCTCGTCCATCTCCATCACGATGTCGTAGGGCACCTTGGCCTCGGCCAGAAGCACATTCATGTGGCCCGGCATGCGGCCCGCCACGGGGTGGATGGCAAAGCGAACTTCAACCTTCTTTTCCCGCAGCTTCTTGGTGATGTCGTTGATGGCGTGCTGCGCCTGGGCGACGGCCATGCCGTAGCCGGGGACGATGACCACGCTTTTGGCGTCCTTGAGCAGCTCTGCGGTCTCGTCCGCGGAGATGGCGATGACCTCACCCTGCTCGCCGTCACTTGCCGCGACCGTTCCACCCGCGGTCCCGAAGCCGCCGGCGATAACCGCCAGGAACTTGCGGTTCATGGCCGTACACATGATGTAGGAGAGGATGGCGCCCGAGCTGCCCACCAGGGCGCCGGTGACGATCAGAAGGTCATTGGAGAGCATGAAGCCCGTGGCCGCCGCCGCCCATCCCGAGTAGCTGTTGAGCATGGAGATCACTACCGGCATGTCGGCACCGCCGATGGCCATAACCATGTGCACGCCGAAGATGAAGGCGATGATGGTCATGACGAGGAGCGGGATGAGCCCGCTGTGGCCCTCGGCACCCACGAAGGCAAAGCCGAGCCCGAGGCAGATCAGTCCCAAGCCCAGGTTCAGCCAGTGGCGGGCGGGAAGGGCCAATGGCTTGCTCGAGATCCGCGCGCTGAGCTTGCCGAAGGCGACGACCGAGCCGGTGAAGGTGACCGCGCCGATCAGGACCCCGAGATAGATCTCCACCTCGTGGATGCTTTTCTCGATGCCGGTAAGGTGGGCCCCAGGATCCAGATAGCTGGCGAAGCCCACGAGCACGGCAGCCAGACCGACGAAGCTGTGCAGGATGGCGACCAGCTCCGGCATCTGGGTCATCTGGACCCGCGATGCCACGAAGATGCCGATGACGGCTCCGATGACCATGCACACGGCCAGGGTGCCGTAGCTGGTGACCTGGGCCCCACCGATGGTGGCGATCAGGGCGATGGCCATGCCGATGATGCCGTAGACGTTGCCGCGACGAGCCGTCTCCTGGTTGCTCAGTCCGCCCAGTGCCAGGATGAACAGGATGCTGGCGGCAATGTATGCAGTAGTGATAACGCCTTCAGTCATTGTCGAATCCCCTTACTTCCTGAACATTTGCAGCATGCGCTGGGTGACGAAGAAGCCACCGAAGACGTTGACGGTCGCGATCAGTATGGCGATTGCGGCCAACACGACGACCAATCCAGAGGGATTGGATATCTGCAGCAGGGCACCGATGACAATGATTCCGCTGATGGCATTGGTGACGCTCATAAGCGGTGTGTGAAGGGCCGGGGTGACGTTCCAGATCACCATGTAGCCGATGAAGCAGGCGAGGACGAACACCGTGAAATGGGCCAGGAAGTCCGGCGGGGTCACGCTGCCCAGGCCGAACAGGGCCAGCGCGCCGATTCCCATCATGATCGCCGTAGACAGACCTGTGGATTTCTCTTCCTCCGCCACCGCTCGCGGCACGGCGGCCGCCTCCGTCTGCTTGGCCTTTGCGGGTGCCGCCGACAGCTTCGGCGGCGGTGGCGGCCAGGTGATCTCGCCGTCCTTGATGACCGTCGCCCCGCGGATCGCCTCGTCCTCCATGTTCACCTGGATTTGACCGTCCTTGTCCGGTGTCAGGTCGGTCAGCAGGTGGCGCAGGTTGGTACCGTAGAGCTGGCTGGACTGAGTGGGCAGGCGGCTCGGCAGGTCCGTGAGGCCGATGATGGTCACGCCGTGGCGTTCCACCACCTCGCCGGGCACGCACAGGGCACAGTTGCCGCCCTGCTGTGCGGCCAGGTCGACGATGACACTACCGTCCTGCATGGACTCCACCATGGCCTCGGTTATCAGCTTGGGGGCCGGCTTGCCGGGGATGAGGGCGGTGGTGATGATGATGTCCACCTCCATGGCCTGGCGGGAGAACAGCTCCATCTCGGCCTTGATGAACTCCTCGCTCATCACTTTGGCGTAGCCGCCCTCGCCGCTGCCTTCCTCCTCGAAGTCGAGCATCAGGAACTCGGCTCCCATGCTCTCCACCTGCTCCTTGACCTCCGGGCGGGTATCGAAGGCGCGCACGATGGCGCCCATGGAGCCGGCGGCACCGATGGCGGCGAGCCCCGCCACTCCGGCGCCGATGATCATCACCTTGGCCGGCGGAACCTTGCCAGCGGCCGTCACCTGGCCGGTGAAGAAGCGGCCGAAATGATTGGATGCCTCGACTACGGCGCGGTAGCCGGCCACGTTGGCCATGGAGCTGAGCGCGTCCATCTTCTGGGCGCGGGATATGCGGGGTACGCTGTCCATGGCGAGAACGGTCGCCTTGCGCGCGGCCAGCTTGTCCATGAGCTCCGAATTCTGGGCCGGCCAGATGAAGCTGATCAGGGTGCCGCCTTCGCGCAGCAGCTCGGTCTCGTCCATGCACTCGTTGGGGTGGGTCTCTGGGCCGTTGACCTTGAGAATTATGTCGGACCGGGCCCAAAGGTCCCTGACGTCCTCGACGACCTCGACCCCGGCCTCGCGGTAGGCGTCATCGGAGAAGTGAGCCTTCTCGCCGGCCCCGGCCTCGATCGCAACCGTATAACCGAGCTTTTGTATTTGTTCGGCCGTGTCGGGCGTGATGGCGACACGGCACTCCTGCGGGTGGACCTCCCGCGGAGCCCCAATCTTCATGGACATACTCTCCTCCGTTTGGTTGTGTTCTTGTTGTGGTTTTCGTGCCCGAGCGGGCGCGCCGATCGCGAAGTTCACCAGATTGGTGTCCCGGATACAAGCCGCATCCGCTCGCGCAAGGCGGTTCCGGCACGGGTTGGCCGAGTTTCTCAGCTCACCACGAAGTACTCGAGTGATTGGAAACGGCGGCGAACGCACCGCTCCTCTGCGATCTTTCTGTCCTCTGTGGTTTGCTCCAGACGTGCTTCAGCGCCCGGCGCAGCTGCGATGGAGGCTGCGCCGCCCGCAAATCAATAACAATGATCTTTGCCTGGGAATCGGCCGTTGCGCACCTCTACCCGGTAGCTCTCGAGGGCGTCCCGGGTCGCGGTTCCAACATCCGCGTAGACCTTGGCGAACTTGGGTGTGAAGTCGAGGAAGAGATGGAGCATATCGTGAAAAACCAGCACCTGCCCGTCACATCCGGGGCCGGCCCCGATACCGATGGTGGGGATGTCGAGCTCGCGGGTGATGCGCTCGCCCAGTTGCGAGGGAATGCCTTCGAGCACGATAGAGAAGGCCCCGCCCTCCTGAACCGCTACCGCGTCGCGCAGCACCCGATCCGCGGCTTCCCGGGTCCTGCCCTGGACCTTGAATCCGCCGAGGGCGTGTACGCTCTGGGGTGTCAGGCCCACATGGCCCATGACGGGGATCTGACAGTCCACGAGAGCGCGGATCTCGTCGCGAATCCGCAAGCCGCCTTCGAGCTTCACCGCCTCGGCACCGGCCTCGCGAATCAGCCGCCCGGCATTGCCGATGGTGTCCCGAGCGGATACGCCGGCGGTCAGGAACGGCAGGTCGGCAACGACCAAGGCCTTGGTCCCCGCGCGGCTGACTGCCGCTGTGTGGTGCACCATGTCGTCCAGGGTCACGCGCGTTGTGTCCGGATAGCCGAGCACGACCATCCCCAGGCTGTCGCCGACGAGGATGACATCGACGCCCGCACCGTCGACCAGCTTGGCCATCGAATAGTCGTAGGCGGTAACAGAGACGATCTTCTCGCCGCCCTTGCGGGATAAAATGTCTGTGGTCGTGACCTTCTTGCGCTTGTCCGCATCCGGTCCGTATTTGGCGCTGGAGGCGCTCATCGATCGATTCCTCTCGGTGTCGGGTCGTGAATGATATACGAAATTCCAACCGCGGAATGGGCTGTTCTCCAGGCTCGACCATCGAGGCCATGGCCGCGCGCTTCATGCGGCCGGTGCTGACTCCGGGCCCCTTTCTCGTTCTTCCAGGGGCAAGCAGATCAGAAAGCGGGTACCCTTGCCCGGCTCGCTGCCGATCCCGACGCAACCCCCATGCAGATCGATGATCTCTTGGGTAACGTACAGGCCCAATCCATCTCCGTGTCCGACATCCTTTGTGCTGAAAAAGGGGTCGAAGACCCTTGGCAGCACCTCCGGTGGTATCCCCGATCCGTCGTCTTCGACCTCGATAATCAACACGCGACGGACGGAATCTGCGGTGCAAAAGTGCTTTCCGGTCACGGTTCCCCGGGGGAAGTGGAAATCCTTTCCGCTCACGGTTCGGGCGCGGACCTGGATGTTTACGGTCGGGGCCCCGGCATCGATCGCGTTCTTGAACAGGTTGATGAAGACCTGTTGAAATTTCTGCGCATCGGCACAGATCCACAGGTCTTCCGGAACGGCACTCGTCCGTATCCAGGCGCTTCCCTTCAGCCCCATGAGCAACAGCGACTTGCTGATGACCTCACGCAGGTTGACCTGCGTCTTGACGACCCGGTTCTCTTTGGAAAAATCGAGAATCGCCTTGACGACCAGGCGGGCGCGCTCGGTTTCCCTGTCGATTTGGCGAAGCCACTCCAACGGGTCGGTCGACGATCGCTGCTCGAGCTCCTCCATGAGGATCTGGCACGAGGACGAGATGTTCGACAGCGGATTGTTCAGCTCGTGAGCGACACCGGAGGCCAGGGTGCCGAGGGAAGCCAGCTTTTCCGATTGCAACAAGTGGCGATTGCGTGATCTGATATCGTTCAGCATGCGGTTGACGGCCTGGCTCACCGAGACGATCTCGCGGTCTTGGGATATCGGTCGCAGCTGCTTGTTGCGACCTGCCCCGACAGCGGCGAGCTCGGTTTCCAACCAGGACAGCGGGCGTACCGAAAAGCGAGAGAGCAAGCGAGCCGCTACAATGCCGAGTAGCGCGACCATGACGATCGACGCCAGCAACGCCCACTGAGAGCGCTTGACCGATGTGGCGAGCGCAGCCCGTTCCGCCTTTGCAAACGCCTCGGCTATCGCAACGAGACGTTCGCCCGGCTTCTGGACAGCATCCTCCGCCCGATCATTCTGCCATCGGCGTGCAAAGGGCAGCTGGCGATAGCGGGATAGCTCTTCGGTGTAATCGCGCAGGAGCACCTCGGCTGCGCCCGGATCCAACTTCGTTTGTTCCGTCTGCAACGCGAGAAACGCTTGACGGTTCGATGCAAGGAGCCTTTTTGCTCGTCCGGCATGGATGAGCGCGGCCTGCAGATGCTCAGCGTCTGCGGACAGTAAGAAGCTTGCTTCCCCCAGCCGAATATCGAGAACCGCATCGAGGAAATCGTAGACGGCGACGCCCGCCTCGATGCGCCGTTCGAGATAGCGCAGGTCGCTGTAGGAAAGCAGAGCCAGCAGCGCGATAATCGCTGCGAAGGCAGAGAATCCAAGGCCGATTTTCCGTCGAATACTGGGCATGCAACGGCTGCGGGAGGTGATTGTGCAGATCGAACGAAACCATGGCGTTTCGGCTCCGTTCGGTTCGAGCGGATGAGCCGCGCCATTCCATATCGGCGTCATCCCGGGACGGAATACTACCGGTAGACGGGGTAGCACGTCTTGGTTCTGGCCGACTTCATGCCGGGGATCGGCTTTCTTGACCCGTCCCGGGATCCGGAAATATCCTGGCTCGAGTCACGCACCCGTTTTCGACCACGCAGGTACTCGGCGATGTCCTACGAAAATGCTGTCCAGGTCTTGGTGATCGTCCTCGGCTTCGCGATTCTCGTCGGCTACCACCTCCGACTTTATATCCGCCTCCATCGCCGACCCGAGACGACATCCATCGGACTCGCCAACCACATGCGTAGCCTGTGGGTGGAGAACATGATGAAAGAGGGAAGGAAGGATGTCCTCCCCGTTCAGACTCTGCGCAATCTCACCATGGCGGCGAGCTTTCTGGCCTCCACGGCCATCATCGTCGGGCTTGGGATTCTGAATCTTGCCGTCACCAGCGAGACGACGCCAGAGGCTCCTAAGCTGCTGATGTTGTTCGGTTTCAACAACCACACCCTGTGGACCATCAAGCTCATGCTTCTATGGGCGGTCTTCTTGTTCTGTTTCTACAATTTCATGATGGCGGTGCGTTACTACAATCACACCGCTCTTCTTATCAACGTCCCGCCGGATCAGCACATCGCCGATGCCCTGCATCGTCCGGGTTATCTGATTCGCCTGCCTCCCATTACCGGGGCTGCCCCCGGGGTCCGGATGGTCGCCGACGTTCTCAATCAAGGAGCCGCTCACTACACCCTGGGTATGCGCGGCTACTATCTGGTCATCCCCATGGCGCTATGGCTGGTGGGCGCCTTCTGGTTCTTCCTGGGAGCGCTAGGCTTGACGTTGGTGCTGCGTCGCATCGACAGCGCGGGTTGAGGGCACAGATCGGTACATTCGATTCCCGAACAGCCACGCCGCGCCGGCGTAGCCTCACATGCGGTTTGCCGAGTGCGGAACGAGAGACCGGGAAGGCAATCCTGTTACTTGATCGAGCTCGGCTCGGCGAGCGCAGGCACGACCTTGCCGTTGAACAGCACGGCGGCATAAATCGCCTTGCGTCTGCCTCCATCCGCGTGGCGTAGCTGGAACAGGTAGTACCAACGGTGCTCTTGCTCGTGATGGCGGATAGGTGTGAGCTTGATCTCGTGGATCTCGACTTCCCGATACCGGGGGTCGGTTGCCATCCACTTCTCGAGATGTGCTACGGCTCCCGCGATATTCAGCGGGGGGGGCGTGCCCTCGGCCGGCAGCCATTGAGGGCCGGCGGCGATGTCCGCGTCGGGCAGGAACACGACCAGGCGTTGGCCATCCATGGAATCGATGATCTCCTCCGGCCACAGGTCGGATCCGGCTACGGTGCCCACCCAGGCGCATGAGACGCCCGCGAAGAGCGCGATAGCGGTGAGCAGGGGTAGAGATCGATGGCTCATGGATTTCTCCGATCGACAAGGTTGGACGAAGATCGAGGCATTGGCTCGTCCCGTCAGGCGCCGGCTCGACGCGGCGCGGGACCGAACTCTGTCTGACATTCCAAAAAGATGCGTTTGTCGCAGACAGCGCAGCGGGACTTGTCCAGCTTCTGGTAGACGGCGCGGATGCCCGCGTTCTTGCCCGCGAAAACGCGGTTTGGGCCAATCTCGTCGAGACAGCCGCAGCGCTCCATGTCGTCCCACAGACCGCGCTTGACATTCATCAGGTACATTGCACCGCCGTCGGCCCGACGCCGTTTGGCCTCTTCCACCAGGGCCTCCCCCCCTTGCAGGTCGACGAAGTTGATCCCCCGGGCGGTGACGGCCAGGTGCTTGCGCTCCGGATCCTCGGCGCGAAAGCGGTCGAAAGCGTCCTGCACATGGCTCACGGAGCCGAAGAAGATGGAGCCGTTGATGCGCACGATGCGAAATTGGGGGCACTCGGGCAGGTCCGGATCCGTGACCAGAGGCCGACCGGGCAGGCGCGGATCCGGTACGCGCTCGAGAAGGGTCGGTTTGGAGGTCCGTTCCAGGTAGAGCACGAGCGACAGCAAAACGCCGGCGAAGATGGCGAACTCCAGCTCGAGGAACAGGGCGCTCAACAGGGTCACCGCCAGCACAGCGATCTCGCGTTTGGAGGCATGCAGGATGTGGCGCATCTCGACGAGGTCGATCAGCCCCCAGGCGACCATGAAGAGCACGGCGGCCATGGCCGCCTTGGGCAGATAGGCGGCCAAGGGGGCTACCAGCAGCACGATGACCATCAGCAGGGCACCGGCGAAGATCGCCGCCAGGGGCGTACGGGCGCCGGCCTCGTAGTTGAGTCCGGAGCGATTGAAGGAGCCGGTGGCCACGTAGCCGGAAAAGAAGCTGCCAGCGATATTGGAGATGCCCTGGCCGATGAACTCCTGGTTACCGTCGATACGGTAGCCGCCGCGGGCCGCGAGGGAGCGGCCGATGGAGACCGCCTCGGTGAGCGCGAACAGGGTCACTGCCAGTGCTGTGGGGGCCAGTGCCTTGATGTGGTCCGGGTTGAAGTCCGGGGTCGACAAGGGCGGCAGGCGAGAAGGCAAGGCGCCGACCTGGGCGATGTGGGTCACCCCGTCGCCGTAGAGCAGGTTCAGAACGTAGGCGACGATACCGCCGAAGACCATGCAAATGATCAAATAGGGGAGCTTGGGGAGCCAGCGCTTGATGGCGATCCCGCTGAGCAGCGTGGCGATGGCCACGGCGGTCGCGTAGGGGTTGATATCGACGATATGGCTGCCGAAGTTCAGCAGGATATCGTGGAGGTGTCCGCTGGAATCGATCTCGACGCCGAAGAAGTGCTTCAGCTGCTTGGCGGCGATGAGCACCGCCGCGCCGGCCGTGAAGCCGACTATGACCGAGTGCGAGATAAAGTTGACCAAGGCCCCCATGCGCGCCAGCCCCAGGGCCAATTCGAAGAGCCCCACCATCAGGGTCAGGGTCAGGGCCAGGCCCACGTAGTCCGGCGTGCCGGGCGTGGCGAGCAGCGACAGGGAGGAGAAGAGCACGATGGAGGCCGCCGTTGTGGGACCGGACACCAAGTGCCGGGAGGAGCCCAGCAGGGCGGCGACCATGGCCGGGATCATGCCGGCGTAGAGGCCGTACTCGGGCGGCATGCCGGCGATGGTGGCGAAGGCCACACCCTGGGGAAGCACGACGATGGCGCCGGTGAGTCCGGCCATCAGGTCGGCGCGGAAGGTTTCGCGGTTCACCCCGGGGAGCCAGGTGAGAAACGGCAGAAATTGCGTGGCGAGGCTGGGAAGAGTCTTGGATCCGTTCACTGCTTTGCTCTCGATGACTGCTTTTCAGGATTGGCTTTACCGGTTTGGCTTCACTGGATCGATTCCCCGGCGAATCTACCTGCTTTCGACCATTACCCACTGCTTTCGACCATTACCCAGGAGATCCCGGGCGGCATTCCGTCGGGGCCGTAGCTGTTCCGAAGCCTGAGGGCCTTCTCGTCGCTGGCGCTCGACGCCAGGAACAGCAGGCCGGAGGCATTTCGCGCGTACCGGAAGACCTCGTCACCCCATTCGCCGCCGATGCGGATGACCCTCCAGGGGGTATCCCCCCTGCCTCGCGCCCCGATGACCACCCGGTCGGCCTCCTCGGACGGCAGGTTGGTGAGGATGTCGAGGCGCGCATCCATGCGCGGGCAGACGTTGAGCGCATAACAGAGCGCGTCGAGGTCTAAGCGGTCGATGGCGAGCAGGGCAATGCGTCTTGCCTTGGGCCGGGCGCTTGCGTTCGATTCCACCGGTGTTTATCCATCCTCCGTCCTTGCGGAACCTGCGCCCGGCCAACCTGCCGCGCCACCACCCGGATTCAATGTGCGGCTGGAAGGGCGAATTGACCGCTGTTGACCCAGAAATGGACCCAGATACTCGCGGCATAGCCCAATGCGATCACCGGTGTCCACTTGAGATGGCTGAAGAAGGTGTACATACCCCGAGCCTGTCCCATCAGACCGACACCCGCGGCCGAGCCGATGGAGAGCATGCTGCCGCCGACGCCGGCGGTCATGGTCACCAGCAGCCATTGACCCATGGACATATCCGGGTGCATGGTCAGGAC
>JAJDOL010000163.1 GCA_022340195.1 Chromatiaceae bacterium | reverse complement strand
ATGGAAAACCCCAATAGGGTTTGGCGCATCTGGGAATTTACCTCATGCGCGCGAAAGTCGAGAATTGCGACGGAAAACCCCAATGAAGGAGGCACCGATATGATCTCACGAGCAAGAAGCATCACCGCGGCGGCGATTATTTCGCTGGCGCCGATTCTGAGCCTTGCGGCAGCCCAAGCGACCGAAGCCGACGTGGCGGCCGGAAGGGAGATTGCTTTGGACCGGGCGCAGGGGAACTGCATCGCCTGTCATCTGATAGAAGGCGGCGAGAGCCCGGGAAATATCGGCCCTCCGCTTGTTGCCATGAAAGCGCGATACCCGGATTCCGAGCAGTTGCGGAAACAGATCTGGGACCCGACCGCGGCCAATCCGAACAGCGCCATGCCACCCTTTGGCAAGCACGAAATCCTGACGGATGAGCAGATCGGTCAGGTAGTTGCGTTCATCCTGACGCTCTGACCGCTCGACTCGAGCTAAGCCCACTGGAGGTATAAGCAAACATGAACAAGGCCATCGCGATCATTGCGACCCTCGGCCTGACCTGCGGAGCCGTCGTCGCCGCGCAGGCGACGCCCCGAGAGGACCAGGAAAATTTTCAACACTTCTACATGGAGCGCTTCCCCGACGTCCCTAAAGAGGATTTCGTCAACGGCGTGTATGCGATCGACCCGATCGCTCGCGAGAACTGGGAGGCCATCGAGGAGTTCCCCCCTTACGAGACCGCAATCTCAAACGGCGAAGAGATGTGGAACACCCCGTTTGCCAACGGCAAGACCTATCAGGACTGCTTTGCGGACGGTCCGGGTGTCGCCGGCAAATACCCGCACTGGGACAAGGAGCGCAGCATGGTGGTAACCCTGGCACTGGCCGTCAACGAGTGCCGCGAAGCAAACGGCGAGAAACCGCTGAAGTACAAGAAAGGGCCGATCGCGGACATCCTGGCCTACATGGCGTACGAGTCCCGCGGACAAATCACCAATGTCGAGGTCCCGCAGGATGATCCCAAGGCGTTGGAGGCCTACGAGAAAGGCAAGCAGTTCTGGTTCGCCAAGCGCGGTCAATTGAACTTCGCCTGTGCCAACTGCCATGCGCAAAACCCCGGGGCCGTTCTGCGCACAGAAATCCTGAGTCCGGCCTTCGGCCACACCACCCACTGGCCGGTCTACCGCTCCAAGTGGGGCGAGATGGGCACCCTGCACCGTCGGTTCACGGGGTGCAATAAGAACGTAAGGGCAAAGCCATTCGAGGCCCAGGGCGAGGAGTACCGGAATCTGGAGTTCTTCCTGACCTCCATGAGCAACGGTCTACCCCTGAATGGACCCGGGGCACGCAAGTGATCAGACCGAAGAACCCTGCGCCTGCGCGATCTTGCACGAACACGAGAGGAGCTCAAACAATATGAAAATACGTAAAGTTTCCGTGAGCGTACTGGCCGTTGCGCTGCTCGCCGGCGTCCCGGCTAGTGCAGTCTGGTCGGCCGACAACGCGGAGGTCAAAAAGGCCATCGCTGCAGCCGACACGGCGCGCAAGAAGGCGGCATCCGTCGGCGGGGAATGGCGGGACACCGGCAAGCTTATCGATAACGCACAGAAGCTCGCCGAGGAGGGAAAGCTCGACGAAGCGCTCGAGCTCGCAAACAAGGCGATGCGTCAGGGCGAGCTCGGTTATGAGCAGGCCATGAGCCAAAAGGACGCCACGATGCCGGAGTACATGAAGGCCGGTGGCGAAGCGAGGCACACCCCGGTTGCCGCCGCCGGGAACAAGATCACACCCGACCTCGACGCCGTCGAGGTCATCCACAATGGCCAGAAGGTGGTTGTGACGCGCGGTCACGACAGCTCCGCCACCCTCCCCGAGGAGTTTCTGAAAACCGACCGCGGCTGTCCACCCTTCTGCGTGCAGCCCATGGTTGCCGCCGAAGGCGTCACCACCGTGGGAGAGCTGGAGGTGCTGGACTTCCTCAAACGGTCTGCCGAAGGCGACGCTTCGATCCTGGTCGTGGACAGCCGTACTGCGGACTGGGTCATGCGCGGCACTATTCCGGGGTCGACCAACATCCCATGGACGCTACTCCGTCAAGACAGCATGGCCGGGATGTTTGGAGACTCGGACGAGTCTCAGCTCGACAAGATCATGGAGGAACGCTTCGGAGCCAAGAAGCGCAAGACAGGCTGGGACTTCTCCGACGCAAAAACGCTCGTGCTGTTCTGCAACGGCATCTGGTGCAGCCAGTCTTCCAACAACATCGCGACGCTGATCAAGCTCGGCTACCCGGCTGACAAGATCAATTGGTACCGTGGCGGCATGCAGGATTGGGTCAGCGCCGGATTGACCATAGTCAAGCCCTGAGCTCATACCCGAGCGTGACTATCTCGACTCGCCCGCCGCCACCGATCGACTGGAGGAACGCAGGGTGTCGCTTCACCCCTGGGTCAACGAGAGCACCCGACTGCTTCGCCCCGAACGCGTGATTACCGAGGATACCTTGCTCCCTTTAGGCGACGTCACGCTGAAGATCGGCTACTTGGGAGCGGCCCATTCGGACGGTGATCTGACCGTGCTGGTCGAACCGGATCGGGTGCTGATCTCCGGCGACATCATTTTCGAGGGACGCGTCCCCTTCACCGGAAGCGCGGATACCCGCCATTGGCTGAAAGTGCTCGAGAGACTGGAGCAACGGGGCCTGAACGGCCTGATCCCCGGACACGGGCCCGCCGCATCCGATCCTCGGGACGCGATCCGGGCCACATTGGAATATCTGCGTTATACGCGCGAAAAGATGGGCGAGGCCGTCGAGGAGATGATTCCGTTCGCCGATGCCTACGAGGAGACCGACTGGACCGAGCTCTCGCACCTACCAGCGTTCGACGCCACCCATCGGCGCAATGCCTACGGAATCTACCTGTCCATGGAGCAGGAATCCCTGACCAACGAGTAGACGTCTGACGGCCTCCCCCGCTATGCCGGATATCGCATGGGCGGCGCGCGTTTGTCGCACATTGATAAAGGGCCGGTTCCGCGACCATCGAGAATCAGTCCGATCCTGCTGTCGGGTACGCCGGGCGTTTATCCCGAATCAGAACCCCGATCTTGGCGAGCACGGCGCCGAGTCCAAATGCCCCGCGCTGCCAGGACTGGAAGGCACTGAGGAAGGCCCACTGCCCCTGGGTAACGGTACCCCGCTTCCAATTGCCGGCGGCATATTTATTGGCCTCGGCGAGAGTCGGGTAGATATGGATGGTGCCGAGGATCTTGTTCAGTCCCAGGCCATGCTTCATTGCCAGCACGTATTCAGCGATCAAATCACCCGCATGCTCCCCGACGATGGTCACGCCGAGGATGCTGTCGGTTCCCGGCTTGGTCAGAATCTTGACGAATCCGTGTGCCGCTTCGTCTGCGATGGCGCGGTCCAGATCGTCGATGCCGTAGCGGGTTGCCGTGTAGGCAATGCCCTTCTCCTTCGCTTCGCTTTCGTTGAGTCCGACGCGCGCGACCTCGGGCGCTGTAAAGGTGCACCAGGGAATCACGCTGTAATCGGCTTTGAAGCGGCGGAAGCGGCCGAACAGGGCGTTGACCGCCGCATACCAGGCCTGGTGGGCGGCGGTGTGGGTAAATTGAAAGGGCCCTGCCACATCGCCGCAGGCAAAGATGTTCGGGTAGATAGTCTGCAAGTAGTCGTCGGTCTCCACGGTGCGAGCTCGGGTCGTCCCTATGCCCAGTTCCTCGAGTCCATAACCTTGCGTGTTGGCCACTCGCCCGACGGCGACCAGCACCGCATCGAAAGGGATCCGCACCTTCTGGCCCAGATGCTCGGCGATGAGCATTTTCTCGTTGTTCTCCACCTTGAACTGCTCGGCACGATGGTCAGTCAGCACGCGTACGCCCTCGGCCGCGAACTGCGCCTCGATCAACGCCGAGACTTCCGGGTCCTCACGCATCAGGATCCGCGGCAGCATCTCGACCTGCGTCACCCGGCTACCCAAACGCGCAAAGGCCTGGGTCAGCTCCGAGCCGATCGGGCCACCACCGAGCACGACTAAGCGCTCGGGTAACTCGCGCAGCTCCCAGAGGGTATCCGACGTGAGGTAGCCCACTTCCTCCAAGCCGGGAATCGGCGGTACGAAAGGCCTGGCCCCGGCAGCGATTACGATGTTCTTTGTGGTCAGCGTGCTGGTACCGGCCGCGGTCTTCATCTCGACGGTCCAGGGCGATGTGATCCTTGCGCTTCCCTCGAAACAATCGACGCCGAGCGCAGTGTAGCGCTCCGCCGAGTCATGGGGCTCCACCGTCTTGACGACCCGCTGCACACGGTTCATTACATCGGCGAAGTCGAAGCTTGCACTGGCTTCGGCGATGCCGAGGGACTCGCTGCGCGCGATGTGTGAAAGCAGCTTGGCCGTGCGGATCAGTGCCTTGCTCGGAACACAGCCGGTATTGAGACAATCACCTCCCATGCGGTGCTTCTCGACGAGCGCAACTTTCGCCTTGGTCGCGGCGGCGATGTAAGCGGACACCAGACCAGCGCTGCCGGCGCCGATCACGACCATGTTGTATTCATATTCGGACGGACGGCTCGAGGACCAGGGCGCGAAGACTTTGCGCGCCTTGATCCGCTCGAGCACCTTCTTCGCGATCAAGGGGAAAAGGCCAAGCAGGACGAACGCGAAAATTAGACCACCCGAGATCTCGAATTGTCCGAGTTGGGTTCCGGCATAAACGTAAACGATGGTTCCCGCGAGCATGCCGATCTGGCTGACCCAGTAGAAGGTCCAGGTAGGAATCGGTGTCAGCCCCATCGCCAGGTTGATCAGCCAAAATGGGAAGATCGGAACCAAGCGGAGCGCGAACAGGTAAAAGGCACCCTCCCTTGCGACACCCTCGTTGAGGGGTTTGAGCCGCCCCCCGAACCTGGTCTGCACCCAATCCCGTAACAAGAAGCGGGCAACCAGAAACGCCAAAGTCGCCCCGATTGTCGAGGCGAATGACACCACGAGGGTCCCTGTTGCCACGCCGAAGATTGCTCCGGCGATCAAGGTCATGATCGCCGCACCGGGAAGCGAAAGCGCCGTGACTGCAATGTAGACGAATGAAAAAAAAGCCGCCGTCCGAATCGGATGGGCGGCGTAGTAGATGTCAATTCGATCCCGGCTCGCCTGGAAGAATTCCAGGGACAAATACTGCTTCAGGTCGAAGACGAAGAAGGCCACGACGGCCGCGGCAAGTCCAACCAGTAGCAACAAGCGTTTTTTGTCCACGACCGTTTTCTCTTTAGCAATTTGGAAACGACTGTCAGCCTTGCCCGTACGGCTTTTGCCGACCTTGTAGAGGACCCCGACACCGACTTTTTTCTTTCACTTCGTCGGGTCCCTCTCTAGCC